>NZ_JBRRET010000011.1:0-101428 GCF_056760435.1 Stenotrophomonas sp. STEN008
TCGGGCGCCGCGCGCGGCGGGCTGGGCGGGGGGGGGGGGTCCGGCGCCCCCGTGGGGTTTGGGGGCGCGTTTGCGCGCGGGGGGTTGGCGGCCCCGCGCCTGGCGCGCAAAGCCGAAGGCCATCGCCAGGGCGACGGCGTCGATCCAGAACAGCGGCCAGTGCCCGGCAGCGGCGGCACGCCACAGCCAGTCACCGTTCAATGCACCATGCAGGACCGGCACCAGCGCGGTCGCGGCCGCAGCGGCCCACAGCAGTTCCCGGGCAGCCTGTGCGGGCCTGCGCAGGAATGCCCACAGCGCGCACGCGGCCCAGCTGCTGAAACAGGCCCAACGGATGCCCGGGTCGACCGCCGCGGGTGCTGCGCGTTCGAGCACCAGCGCCACCACGAACGCCAACGAGATCGCCACGCACAGGCCGATGCAGACACCGACGGTGGCACGCGCCATGTTGACGGCCGCACGCGACTGCTCGGGCTGGCGTCGCTTGCGTCGCGATTCGATCCACAGCAGGTTGCCGGAATAGAACAGGAAGGCGCCGCCGAGCCCCATCAGGAAGTACAACCAGACCACCACGCCGTTGCCGAACTCACCGAAATGAAGCGCATAGGCGGCGCTCAGCGTAGCGTGATTGGCATCGCGCTGGCCCGGCAGCTGCGTGGCCAGCACGTCGCCGGTGGCCACGTCCAGGGCGACCGCGCCCAGTGGGCCCAGCGTGCCGGTGGATTCGCCGGTGATCTCGATGGTGGCCTTGGCGTCGCCACCATTGGCCAGTTTCAGATAGGCCGGTTCGAAGTTGGCCACGCCCTGTGCGCGGGCCACTTCCAGGGCGCGCGCATGCAGGACCTGCAGGCTGCCCGGCGGTGCCGGAACGCCGCTGGCCTCGCGCACCGGAGCGGTATCCATCGCGGTCGGCACGGCCTGCAGCAGTTTGCCATCGAAGATCAGCGGATTGAGCAGTGCCATCTGTACGAACGCCAGGCAGAGCAGGGCGCCGGTAACGGCGAACATCAGATGGAAGGGCAGACTGAGCACGCCGATCACGTTGTGCGCATCCTGCCACTGCTGCTTGAGGTTGCGGCCCGGGCGCAACGCGAACAGGTCACCCAGCAGTTTCGGCAGGTGGATCACCAGGCCGCTGAGCAGGGCCATGCCGTACAGCAGGCTGACGATGCCCATCACATACACGCCGGCCACCGGCAGGCCCAGGCTGTAATGCAGCTCGTTGACCAGTTCGGCCAGACCGGTCTGCGGCGGCGTCGGGCTGCCGGCGGTGTGTCCCGGCCACGCATAGCGCCAGCTGCCGTCATCGGTCTGCCAGTAGGCCAGCGGCTGCGGATGGTCGGTGCCGGGGAAGGTCATGCCGACATGGCGGCGTGCCTCCGCGTGGGCTGCCAGCACGTCCTCGAGCAGGTGCTGTGCGTCATCCAGGTCCGCGGGCAATGCCGTCGCCGCGCCCGGCGTCTGCCACAACGGCAGGTCATGGTGGAAGAGCGTCAGGGCGCCTGCATAGAAGGCCACGAACAGGCCGAAGCCGGCGACCAGGCCGACCCAGGTGTGCAGGGTGGTGAACGTGCGCAGCGTCTGCGAGGAGAACTTCATGGGGACGGTCTCATTGCACCGCACCGGCCAGGCGCAGCAGGCCGAGCACGGCAAAGCCGGCGCCAGCACTGCCGGCCAGGGCCAGCCAGGCGTGCGCGGCGCGGCGGAAGCTGAACGCCCAGAGGGCGGCCAGCATCCACAGCGGGATGAAGGCGATCAGGGCCGGTACCAGGGCGTGCTGCCATGGGCCGGGCGGCAGCCAGGCCACCAGTCCGGTGGCGGCCGCGGCCAGCAGGAAGCCGGCGAAGATGCCGGCGAGGGCGCGGGCCCACATCAGCGCGGCTCCGTACCTGGGCGGTGCCAGGCGGCGACGGCCGGCAGCAGCATCGCCGCCAGCATCCAGGTGCACAGCATCGCCACCAGCCCGGCGGCGAAGCCCAGTTCGGCCATCCACAGCCACAGTGCGGCCGCAGCGGCAACCAGGCCGATCTGTCGGCCAAGCCGGCCAGCCCGGCGCAGGCGCGGCCAGCGGCAATGCGGCGAGGCGGCATAGAAGGCCGTCGCCGAGAACATCGCAGACAGCACGCCCAGGCTGCAGAAGCCGAGCGTGGAAAGGCCGACAGTGATCATTGCCGGCAGCCTGCGCGGCGCGAGGGCGGCGAACGCGGGACACGGGCGGGGCCGGCGTTCGCCGGTCGGAGCGGGTGGCGCATCACGAGGTCCTGGGGGAAAGCGGGCAGGCTGGCACGGGGCGGGCTGCCTGGATATGGTAATCATTGCGATTTCAGGCTGCCAGCGACGGCCATTCAGGGGCGCGACGGGGAGTGCTTGGGCTTTCCCGCGCACTGGTCTAAAATCGCAGTCATTATCCTGACTGGAACAAGGTGGCCCGCGCCCAGCGCCGGCCGAGCGTGCGACATGAGCACTACCACCGCCCACGGTTGACCTGCCCCCGAAGGCCCTGCGTTCCAGGCGCCCTCGCGGCGCTTTTTTATTGCCCGGGCGCCTGCCCGGAGCCGCTTTCCAGCCCGCAGCGCGGGCCCCCGCACGAAGCCACTGCGATGATCAACATTACCCTTCCAGACGGCAGCCGCCGCGAGTTCGAAAACCCCGTCAGCGTCATGGACGTCGCCCAGTCGATCGGTGCCGGCCTGGCCAAGGCGACCATCGCCGGCTCGGTCGATGGCGTGCTGGTCGATGCCAGCGACGTCATCGATCACGATGCCAGCCTGCGCATCATCACCGCCAAGGACGAGGAGGGCGTGGAGATCATCCGCCACTCCTGCGCTCACCTGGTCGGCCATGCCGTCAAGCAGCTGTACCCGGACGTGAAGATGGTCATCGGCCCGGTCATCGCCGAGGGCTTCTACTACGACATCTACTCCGAGCGCCCGTTCACCCCGGACGACATGGCCGCGATCGAGAAGCGCATGGGTGAACTGATCGCCCAGGACTACGACGTCATCAAGAAGATGACGCCGCGCGCGGAAGTGATCGAGATCTTCAAGGCGCGTGGCGAGGACTACAAGCTGCGCCTGATCGAGGACATGTCCGACGACATCCAGGCCATGGGCATGTACTACCACCAGGAGTATGTGGACATGTGCCGTGGCCCGCACGTGCCGAACACGCGCTTCCTGAAGGCCTTCAAGCTGACCCGCATTTCCGGTGCGTACTGGCGTGGTGACGCGCAGAACGAGCAGCTGCAGCGCATCTACGGCACCGCCTGGGCCGACAAGAAGCAGCTCGATGCCTACATCAAGCGCATCGAGGAAGCCGAAATGCGCGACCACCGCCGCATCGGCAAGCAGCAGGACCTGTTCCACCTGCAGGAAGAGGCGCCGGGCCTGGTGTTCTGGCACCCCAAGGGCTGGGCGTTGTGGCAGGTGGTCGAGCAGTACATGCGCAAGGTCTATCGCAACAGCGGCTATGGCGAAGTGCGCTGCCCCCAGATCCTGGACGTGAGCCTGTGGAAGAAGTCCGGTCACTGGGACAACTATCAGGACAACATGTTCTTCACCGAGTCGGAGAAGCGCACCTACGCGGTCAAGCCGATGAACTGCCCGGGCCACGTCCAGGTGTTCAACCAGGGCCTGCACAGCTACCGCGACCTGCCGATCCGCTACGGTGAGTTCGGTTCCTGCCACCGCAACGAGCCCTCCGGCGCACTGCACGGCATCCTGCGCGTGCGCGGCTTCACCCAGGACGACGGCCATGTGTTCTGCACCGAGGCGCAGATCGAGTCGGAAGTGACCGCCTTCCACCAGCAGGCGCTGGCGGTCTACCGGCACTTCGGCTTCGAGGAGATCCAGATCAAGATCGCGCTGCGGCCGGAATCGCGGCTGGGCGATGACGCCACCTGGGACAAGGCCGAGGGCGCACTGCGCTCGGCGCTGGCCAGCTGCGGCGTGGAGTGGCAGGAACTGCCGGGCGAGGGCGCCTTCTACGGCCCGAAGATCGAGTACCACCTGAAGGACGCCATCGGCCGTACCTGGCAGCTGGGCACGATGCAGGTCGACTTCATGATGCCCGGCCGCCTGGGCGCCGAGTACGTGGACGAGAACAGCCAGAAGAAGCACCCGGTCATGCTGCACCGGGCGATCGTCGGCTCCATGGAGCGTTTCATCGGCATCCTGATCGAGCACCATGCCGGCCAGTTCCCGGCCTGGCTGGCGCCGACCCAGGTGGTGGTGGCCAACATTACCGACGCCCAGGCCGACTACGTCTCGGGCGTGACCAAAACCCTTGCGGAGCAAGGCTTCCGCGTCAGCTCGGATTTGCGTAACGAGAAGATCGGCTATAAAATCCGCGAGCATACGTTGCAGCGCGTGCCCTACCTGCTGGTCATTGGTGACCGCGAGAAGGAAAATGGGGCTGTGGCGGTGCGTACGCGTTCTGGCGAAGACCTGGGCAGCATGAGCCTGCAGGCCTTCATCGAGCGGCTCCAGGCCGAGGGCGCGTAAGCAAAGGTCCGGTCCGGGGGCACAGGCACCCGGACCGGTTCGATACCCTTGGGAGAACGTAATATCAGCACCCCTGACAACAAACAGAACCGCAAGAATCAGGAAATCCGTGTGCCGCGCGTCCGCGTGATCGGCAGTGACGGAGAAATGATCGGCGTGTTGTCGCGCGACGAAGCGCTGTCCATGGCCGAAGATGAAGGCCTGGACCTGGTCGAAATCCAGCCGCAGGCCGATCCGCCGGTCTGCAAGATCATGGACTTCGGCAAGTTCAAGTTCGAAGCGCAGAAGAAGGCCAGCGAGGCCAAGAAGAAGACCAAGCAGGTCGAGATCAAGGAAGTGAAGTTCCGTCCGGTCACGGACGAGGGCGACTACCAGATCAAGCTGCGCAAGATGCGCGGGTTCCTTGAAGAAGGCGACAAGATCAAGGTCAACATCCGTTTCCGTGGCCGTGAAATGAGCCACCAGGAACTGGGCCGCGAAATGGCCAACCGGATCGAAGCCGATCTGGGCGAGGACATCGTCATTGAATCCCGTCCGCGCCTGGAAGGGCGTCAGATGGTGATGATGATCGCGCCGAAGAAGAAGACCTGAGGCCTGACGGGCCGCCTTCCGGGGCGCCTGGCTGAATGGTTCAGGGTAAGGGGACGCCACTGGCGTCCCTTTGCTTTTGCAGGATGCCGGTGAAATGCCGACGCAAGGGGTGCTGGGGCTGGTGGCAGGGCGGTTTTGCCTGTATCATGCCCGGCTCGACCCACCCAGGACGGGTCGTACGCCGATCATGGCAGGACGGAAAGAGCGGCCCAGGCCGCCGCCAGATCAGTCAGAAACCAGGGTCAAATCCCATCAAGGACATTGCAATGCCCAAGATCAAGACCAACCGGGCAGCGGCCAAGCGTTTCCGCAAGACCGCCTCGGGCAAGTACAAGTGCGGCCACGCCAACCGTAGCCACATCCTCACGAAGAAAGCGACCAAGCGTAAGCGTAATCTGCGTCAGACGGGCCATGTCCGTGCAGAAGACGCAGGCCGTCTGGACCGCATGCTCCCTTACCTCTGAGGAACTGAAAAATGGCACGAGTTAAGCGTGGCGTACAGGCGCGTCGCCGCCACAAGAAGATTCTGGATCTCGCCAAGGGCTATTACAACGCCCGCCGCAAGGTCTTCCGCGTTGCCAAGCAGGCGGTCATCAAGGCACAGCAGTACGCCTACATCGGCCGTAAGCAGAAGAAGCGCAACTTCCGTTCGCTGTGGATCACCCGCATCAATGCGGCTGCCCGCATCAATGGTCTGAGCTACAGCCGCTTCATGAACGGCCTGCTGAAGGCCGGCATCACCCTGGACCGCAAGGTCCTGGCTGACATCGCCGTGCACGACGCAGCCGGCTTTGCCGCGCTGGCCGAAAAGGCCAAGGGCGCGCTGGCGGCATAAGTCCTTCCCGATGCCGTTGCCGTTCATCCGGAACGGTGTCAGGTCAAGGCAATGCATGGGGAAGGGCGCAAGTCCTTCCCCATTCTTTTTTGGGTCCCGGCGTGGCCACGGCGACGCGGGGACGGCGGTGGCGACAGGGGTCGGCCCTTCGCCTGCCGCGATGGCAGATCGACTGGAGTTCCGGCCCCCCATGAGCGACATCCAATCCCTCACCACCCAGGCGCTGGCCGAGGTGGCTGCTGCACAGAGCCCCGACGTGCTGGAGCAACTGCGCGTGGCCCTGCTCGGCAAGAGCGGCAGCATCACTGCGCAGCTCAAGCAGCTCGGCGCCCTGCCGGCCGACGAGCGCAAGGCCGCCGGTGAAGCGATCAACCAGGCCCGCGACGCACTGACCCGCGCGCTGGGCGAGCGCAAGGCGCTGCTGGAGGATGCGGCACTGGATGCGCGCCTGGCCGCCGAAGCCATCGACATCACCCTGCCGGGCCGCAATGGCGAACGCGCCGGCCTGCACCCGATCACCCGTACCCTGGAGCGCATCACCGGCATCTTCGGCCGACTGGGCTACGAGTTGTCGGAAGGGCCGGAGATCGAGGACGACTGGCACAACTTCGAGGCGCTGAATTTCCCGCCGCACCACCCGGCGCGCGCCATGCATGACACCTTCTACTTCGGTGACGGCCGCCTGCTGCGTACGCACACCTCCGGTGTGCAGGTGCGCTACATGGGCGACCATGCGCCGCCGCTGCGCATGATCGCCGCCGGCAAGGTGTACCGCAGCGACAGCGACCAGACCCACTCGCCGATGTTCCATCAGGTCGAAGGCCTGCTGGTGGACGAGCACTCGACCTTCGCCGACCTGAAGGGCACGCTTGCCGAATTCGTCCGTGCCTTCTTCGAGCGCGACTTCGAGATGCGCTTCCGTCCCAGCTACTTCCCGTTCGTCGAGCCCGGTGCGGAAGTGGACATCGCCTGGCAGCAGCCCGATGGCAGCACCCGCTGGCTGGAAGTGCTCGGCTGCGGCATGGTCCATCCGAACGTGCTGCGCAGCGTCGGCATCGATCCTGAGCGCTACACCGGTTTCGCCTTCGGCATGGGCGTGGAGCGTTTCGCGATGCTGCGCTACGGCGTCAACGATCTGCGCGCGTTCTTCGAGAACGATGTGCGCTTCCTGAAGCAGTTCGCGTAACGCATTCGGCAACGCCGGGCCCAGCCTGGCGGACTCAAACATTCGACGGCCCAGGCGCCTGCGCCGGGTCCACCAGGGTGACAACATGAAATTCTCCGAAAACTGGCTGCGCAGCCACGTCCCCACCCGCGCGTCGCGCGATGAGCTGAGTGCGGTGCTGACCGCGATCGGCCTGGAAGTGGAAGACGTGACCGCGTTGGGCGAGGGCCTGCAGCACGTGGTGGTGGCGCGCATCGTCGAGGCCGTGCGCCATCCCGAAGCGGACCGCCTGCAGGTCTGCCGGGTCGATGCCGGGCAGGGCGAGCTGCTGCAGATCGTCTGCGGCGCACCGAACGCGCGTCCGGGCCTGGTCGCGCCGCTGGCGATGGTCGGTGCGCAGATCGGCGAACTGAAGATCAAGCCGGCCAAGCTGCGGGGTGTCGAGTCCAACGGCATGCTGTGCTCGGCGAAGGAGCTGGGCCTGGACAACGATGCTTCCGGCCTGCTGGAACTGCCCGCGGATGCCCCGGTCGGCCAGACCCTGGTCGACTACCTGGGCCTGCCCGATGCCAGCATCGAGATCAAGCTGACCCCGAACCGTGCCGACTGTTTCAGCGTGCGCGGCATCGCCTACGACGTGGCGGCCGCCACCCGCAGCCAGGTGCTGGACTTCGCTGCAGCACCGGTCGCCGCCGTCGGCAGCCGCGAGCTGTCGATCCGGCTCGACGCCGGCGCCGAGGCGCCGCGTTACCTGGGGCGCGTCATCGAGGGCCTGAACCCTGCGGCGAAGACCCCGCTGTGGATGGCCGAGCGCCTGCGCCGCAGTGGCGTGCGTCCGGTGTCGCTGCTGGTCGACATCACCCAGTACGTGATGCTGGAACTGGGTCAGCCGATGCATGCCTATGACCTGGGCACCCTGCAGGGCAGCATCGCCGTGCGGCGCGCACGCGCAGGCGAGAACCTGAAGCTGCTCGATGGCCGCGATGCCGTGCTGGACGACAGTTTCCTGGTCGTGACCGATGCTGATCGCGCGGTGGGCCTGGCGGGTCTGATGGGGGGCTTCGATTCCCGTGTGACCGACGCGACCACCAGCGTGTTCCTGGAGGCTGCGCACTTCGCGCCGGCAGCGATCATGGGCCGTGGCCGCAAGCTGGGCCTGCACACCGATGCCGGCCACCGCTTCGAGCGCGGCGTCGATCCGGCGCTGCCGCGCACCGCCATCGAGTACGCCACCCGCCTGGTGCTGGACCTGGCCGGCGGCACCCCGGCACCGGTCACCGAGGCCGTGCGCGAGGCTGACCTGCCCCGGTCGGCCACCATCGCGCTGCGCCGCGCGCGCATTACCCGCGTGCTCGGCATCACCATCGAGGATGCCGAAGTGGAGCGCATCCTGCGCGCGCTGGGCATGGAGGTGGTCGCCACGGCCGACGGCTGGCAGGTCACCGCACCGAGCCGCCGTTTCGATATCGCCATCGAAGAGGACCTGATCGAAGAGCTGGCCCGCATCCATGGCTACGAGCAGATTCCCACCACCCTGCCGGGCGGTGCCGCGCGCGTGGCGATGCCGAGCGAGACCCAGCTCGACACCCTCAGCGTGCGTCGCCAGCTGATCGCGCGCGACCTGCAGGAAACCCTCAATTTCGCCTTCGTCGACGATGCGCTGCTGACCCAGTGGCAGCTGCGCGACGATCTGGTGCCGCTGGCCAATCCACTGTCGGCCGAACTGGCGGTGATGCGCCCGTCGCTGCTGCCGGGCCTGGTGGCCACGCTGGGCCGCAACGCCGCGCGCCAGCTGGGCCGGGTGCGCCTGTTCGAGATCGGCCGCGTGTTCGCCCGCCAGGCCGGGGAGGGCCAGCCGGCGCCGCTGGAAACTCCGCGTGTTGCTGCCGCGGTGTGCGGCGATGCGCAGGCGGTGCAGTGGGGTCTGCCTTCCCGCAAGGTCGATTTCCATGACCTGAAGGGTGATCTGGAGTCCCTGGCTGCTGCCAGTGGTGCCTCGCTGGAGTTCCGCCCGTCGAGCCGTGCGCATGGCCACCCGGCGCGCTCGGCCGAGGTGTTCCGCGACGGCGTTGCGATCGGCTGGATCGGCCAGATCCACCCGCGCCTGGCCAAGGCGATGGACATCGAGGCCGACGTCTACGCCTTCGAGCTGGACCTGGAGCCGCTGTCGGCGCGCCGCCTGCCGCGTGCCGGCGAGCTGTCGCGCTTCCCGGCGGTGCGCCGCGACCTGGCGTTCCTGGTGCCGGAGCAGGTGGCCTGGAGCGATCTGGCCGCCACGGTCCGGCAGGCCGCCGGCCCGCTCCTGCGCGAGCTGAACCTGTTCGACCGCTATGTGGGCCAAGGGGTCGAGCCGGGATTCAAGAGTCTCGCTATGGGCTTGATTTTGCAGGACAAGTCGCGCACTCTGACGGACCGCGACGTGGATGCGGTGGTGGCCGAGGCGGTCACCGCCATCGAGCGTGAACACCACGCCCGGATCCGCGGCTGAGCGGGCAGCACTCGGGGGTAGCAGGCAATGGCATTGACCAAGGCGGAGATGGCGGAAAAGCTGTTCGACGAAGTCGGTCTGAACAAGCGTGAAGCCAAGGAATTCGTCGACGCGTTTTTCGATGTGCTGCGTGAAGCATTGGAACAGGGACGTCAGGTGAAGCTGTCGGGCTTCGGCAATTTCGACCTGCGGCGCAAGAACCAGCGCCCGGGCCGCAATCCGAAGACCGGCGAGGAAATTCCGATTTCCGCCCGTACGGTGGTCACCTTCCGTCCGGGCCAGAAGCTCAAGGAAAGGGTGGAAGCTTATGCTGGATCCGGGCAGTAACCGCGAACTACCGCCGATCCCGGCCAAGCGGTACTTCACCATCGGTGAAGTGAGCGAGCTGTGCGACGTCAAGCCGCACGTGCTGCGCTACTGGGAAACAGAGTTTCCCAGCCTTGAGCCGGCCAAGCGCCGCGGCAACCGCCGCTACTACCAGCGCCATGACGTGCTGATGGTGCGGCAGATCCGCAGCCTGCTGTACGAACAGGGCTACACGATCGGCGGTGCCCGCCTGCGTCTGGAGGGCCCCGATGCCCGCGAGGAATCGGCGCTGAGCAACCAGATCATCAAGCAGGTGCGGATGGAGCTGGAAGAAGTGCTGCAATTGCTTCGCCGGTGACCCAAATCCCGCGTGATCCGCTATACTTCACGCCCCGCCGCACTGGCGGGAACATCGCAGCATCAGTCGGGGCGTAGCGCAGCCTGGTAGCGCATCTGCCTGGGGGGCAGAGGGTCGTCGGTTCGAATCCGGCCGTCCCGACCAATACTGTTGATAGAACAAGGGCTTACACTTTACGGTGTGGGCCCTTTTTCGTTCTACACCCTATTCCCACCCTATGGCCACCCTATGGCATTGCTGTATCGAGGCGTTTCCATGGCGATTGATGATGGTAACAGTGGTCGGATAAAGCCGCATGGCAAGGCGCCGAAAGTCGCAGTTCTTGCTGATGGACGGTTCCTGTGCGACGGCACAATCACCCTCGGCGAGACGTTCGAGAACGCAGCACGTGCGCATCGGCTGGAATCTGGACTGTACGGCGGCAGCGTCGTGTCCTTCACCCGGGACGCTACCGAAGCACACCGGTTCGCTACTTCGAACTTCAGTGAGCCGGGTGTGGTCTACGTCGTAGATGAGGCTTTGCTCGAAAAGCACGGCATTCTGGCCTGGGAAGGCGAGGATGTTGAATGGGCGGACGAGCAGGAAGTTTCGCTATCCGCACCAGATGGAGGGGACATTCCCCCCGCAGTAGTCGTCCGCAAGTATGAAGTCGATTCACAAGGTAGGCACATCAGCGACCTGGCTTGATCGCCAGATCCACCGCAGTCCATGGTGCCTCATGGCCGCCGAGGTAATGCTCCGTCATCGAAGCATTGCCGTGTCCCATCAGGGTTTGGATCTGCTCAGTGGTCCAGCCGGCATCGCGCAGTAGCGCACCGCCCAGGCTGCGGATCTCATGGAAGGTTGGCGGCGCATCGCCACCCACGCCCGCAGCATCGCGCGCCTTTGCGAACGCACGTGACAGCTGCTCGGGCAGCACTTGCGTGTGGTGCGCTCGGTCCCTGGCCCGCTTGTCGCTTGGTCTGGCCTTCTCTGGCAGCCGGTGGATCACGAACGGCGAAACCACGTCATCGCGGCACCTGGCCAGCAGGTCGAGCAGCGGCCCGGCCACGGCAATCTGTAGTCGAACGTTCGTCGAGCCCTCGGTTTTCGACGGCACCACCCACAGGTGGCCGTCGCGCACGTCGGCGAACTTAACCGTCACCACGTCCTCGCGGCGCAGGAGCGTCACCAGCGACAGGTCCATGGCGTTGCGCAGCCAGGGTGCGGCCTGGTCCCATATGGCCCGGTATACGTCGAGGGTCAGGCGCACGCGCTTGCGTTCGTGCTGGAACCGGCGAGTCGCCAGCGCGGGGTTGGTATCTATCCAGCCTTCCTCCACGGCGCAGGCCAGGATCCAGCCCAGCACCAGCCGGAACTGTTGGCGCGCTCGGTCGGATTCGGTCACTTCGCGGATGAAGGTGGCGCAGACCTTCACCGTCACGTCGGCGACTGCCTTCGAACCCAGCCCGGCCTCGATGCGTCGGATCACGCTTTCGTAGACCTCGGCCGTCTTCGGCGCCCACTTCCTGCCGGGCACGTCATCGCGGCGGAACACGACAATCGCATCGGCCACCGTCTCGCCTGGCGTGATGACCCGGGCCACCAGGTCGTCGGTGGGGATCAGCAGCGCGTTGAGCTTCTTGGCCGCGGCGAACGCGCGGGCTTGGTCGGTCCCCATCCACGTCTCTTTCTTCGTGACCGGGTGCCGGTACTTGAACCCGTCCCGGTTGGGATACAGGTTGGCCGGCCATCCCTGGCGGCTCTTGCTTCGTTGCCTCGGTGCCATCGTCAGGCCGCCTCACCCAATACTCGCGCGACAAGATCATCGCCGCCGGCGAGCCATTCGTGTTCGTCGATGAACCAGGTGCCGCCGACCTTGCGGCCGGGCAGCTTGCCCTCGCGCAGCAGTCGCTGCAGCACCTGCATGGACGGTCGGCTGCCTACTTCGAAGTAGCGGGCCAGCCACCGCTCGGGGGTCATCAGTTGCATGCTGGTCTCCTTCAGTTCGTGGTCAGCGCAGAGCGCAGCTGCTCGGTGGCGGTGTTCATGCGAACAGGTCCAGTTGGGCGGGCAGCGCCGCCGGCGGGGGCGGGGCAGCGACGGCCAAGGGCGTGGGCCTTATGCGGATCAGGCACTCTCCCTCGCCACGCATCTGCCACGGTCTGCCGGCGATGGGCACAAGGTCGTGGTAGCTACCACCACCGCCCACGCGATCCTTGATCTTCACCTGGTAGTAGTCCCTACCGCCGAACTGTGTGTGGTATCCGGGATGCGGCCGTACCGAAACGACAGTGAAAACTGGGATCAAACGATGCCAGTCGCTGGCCCGCACTTCTTCGTCGTAGTGCCACGAGCCATCCAGATCGCGGTCCATCGAGATAACCTGGTCGCCCACCTTGAAAGGCTCCAGGCGCTCGACGTCGCCGTGCGCAGACTTGTGGACCGGAGGGAAGAAGTCGCGGATGGGGAAGAAAAGACCGCGGCCGTTCGCCTCAGTGAACTCGGCAATGGGGAAGTAGGCAACGGCGATGCCGCCATCCCGCATCAGGTAGAAGGCTGTACCGCACGAGGTCGGCCCGGCTGCCTCGTGCTTCGCCAGCGACTGGCGCGACCAGCCGCTTTCCAGCAGGTCGAGGACCACACGCTCTGCGAGATCCATTCCGATCTCCCAATGCATCACGCGTCCGCGCTGTGTGTCAGCCATGAGCGCACCTCCGCCAGCACCAGCGCAGCCCCTTGCGCGCGGCGCGGTAGCCCTGCAGCGCCATCCAGAGGGCGCCCAGCACCAGCAGGAACCCAACCAGGGCAAGCAGGTGGACCATTGCAGCGGTGAGCAACTGGTCAGCCATTGCTGAGAACCTTGGGCATAGTTGGTGCCTTGTGTATGCTCGGGAAGGGGAACTGCTGTTTAGGGGTTGATGCGTGACAGGAGAAATGCGCTGGTATGAGGACTGGAGCTTCAAGATCAGAGGACGCGATGTAATCGTTCGAGTTGCCTTGCATCGACCCGGACAGGGCGTCCTTTCTGCGTTCCACGTGGTATACGGACCGAGTCAGACAGGCCTCGACATTCCGGTGAACTCCCGCGAGGACGCTCGTGAGAAAACGGAAGCGCTGCTTTGCGAGTTGATGGGGGTCAACTGGTGTTGAGGTGAGCAGCTGGTCAGCCATGGGCCAGTTCCTCCGCGTGATCCTTGTCTGCGGTGGCGAAGAGCTTTCGGCAGGCAACCGCATTGCATCGATCGGCAGGCAAGATGGACGCCGCGGAGAAAGGCTGGTGCACAACTGGGATGTGGCTGCTGCATGCGGCCGTTCCGTCCGCCCGGAGCGCGTGATATTTCAGGTTCGATCTGCCCTGTTGAACGAGGCCGCAGCGGATGATGGGCCGGCTCATTTGCCAACCGCCTGGGTAAGCGGAGCCAGCAGCTGCACAAGCGTGATCCACGGATGTGCCTCGTGTTGCTGCGCGCCCTTGCAGCCGTCAACGTGCGGGAACGGGTAGCGTGCGTAGCTGGTCAGCTGTGGCCGCTGGCAGATCCGGCAGCGCATGTAGTCGCCATCGAGTTCCCATCGCATCGAGAACGAGCAGAGCTTTCCGCTCGCCTCGGCGATGGCCTCGCTGTGGATGATCTGCGGCTCAGCCATTGCCCACCGCCTGGCTGTCGATCAGCAGCCTCTTCACGTAGTCGCTGATTGCTTTGCGCTTCTTCTGGCTCAGGGATCCAGCGTGGGCGCTGAGTGCCGTGTGGATCGCCTGTTCAAGATGCTCAGCATGTCCCTGGGACCAGCGACCTTGGTCCACGGCCTGCGCGGTCGGGGGGGCGAACTCGACCAGCGTCACGCTGCCTTCTTCGGGGCACTCGTCGCAGGACAGATGCAGCCCATATATGCTGCTCCCGTCGTCCTGCATCAGGTCACCGATCCACGCGGTGCTGTCGAGGTAGGCTTCGCCCTCACCGGTGCTGGGGCCGCCGATGACGAACTCAACGCCTTCCCATACGTCAGCCGGAATTCCGAATTTCTCTGGCACGAGGACGAACCCAGCAGGTACATGCCCCACCGGCTGGCGGGCGGCGAGGGCGGAATCCAGCAGCTGCAGACCGTGCTGGATCTCGTCGCGCATGTTGGCCCACGCCATCGGGGCGGTGTGGGACACCTCGTTGTTCATCTTCAGCAGGCTGCGTAGGTTGGCACCGATCATCGCCAGCGCATCCCCCTGACCACCTGGGGAGGGCTGGGCGGAGAGGTGCTGCGCGATGCGGCCGTGCAGATCCTCCATGGGTGCATGGCTCCCGATGCAAGCGCCGCAGTCCAGGGATTCAAGCTGCGCGCAGACTTCCCGCAGCAGCGCATCTGCCTGGCCCATCTCCCGCTGCACCAGCAGCGCCGGCCCATCCCCGCGCAGCTCGCGCACGCGGTTGGCTACGTCCATCTTGCTCATGCCCGGCTGGCCGAAGAGCGCTTCGGCGATCTGTGCGTCGAGGCGATCATGGGCGCCGTCTGCCATCGTGGTGTTCATGCTTCGATCCTCTTGAATGTGATGGCCCATACCCACGGGTTGCTGTCCCACGACGATTCGCCGTAGACCTGGTTCCACAACTGGTGGAATGCCCATTCCGGGTGGTCACAGGGGCCGGGCAGCCATACGCCGGCCTTGGTCTGCGTGAGCCCTTCCGCGATGGCATCGGCCTTGCTGATCGCCTGCAGCCGCTCTACGCGCACTTCTGTGACTTCCAGCAAAAGGCGGCACGCATCGCGGGGCATGTGGATGCTGGGCCGCCATTTCAGGCCGAACTCTTTGCGTGCCTCATCGCTCGCGCTACCCGGCGGGCTTTCCGCACCGTAGGCGTATCGCGTGGGCCTACCGGTGGCCGGGTCCCAGTGTTCGACCCCTGTTCCTTTCAGGTCCATCCAGGTCTCCCGCACCCACAGGCGGTCGCCGCGCTGGCCGAAGGGGCACCGGAAGCCGGTGGTCATCTCCTGACTGCCCGCGATGCGGAACTCGCCGGCATTGGAGAAGGCGCGCGCCTGGCTGAAACCTGGATTGCAGCCAGGGCGCCAAGGAATGCCCTTGATCGCGCGCCGGGTCTGCGTCTTTGTGCCCGACAGGATCGCGCGCACCATGGCGCCATTGAACAGAATGGGGCGTTCCATCGTCATGCCTGCGGTTCCTTGTTACTGATGGCGCGCGCGCTGTGCGCGGCGAGGTTCTCCCAGCGTTCGGCTTCGCCCACGTAGTACTCGTGGCGCTCCTGCCGGACGGTGCGGTGAACTGCACGTCGTGCAGTGCGCGCTCGGCGGCGGCGCGGTTCGCCGCTGCCATGCGGGCTGGGTCGTGTTCGAAGATGTCGAGCTGGTTACGCACGCAGGACTCCTGGAATGGGTTGCCGGCTGTTGGAACCCGGCCGGCGCGGGTTCCCTGCGCTACAGGGGGCGAGCGCAGGGCAGGGGATCAGTCATGCAGTGCGATGCGGGCTGTACTGCGGGCCGCAGCGACTGCACCTGCTGCACTCTTTCCCTGTCGCAAGACGGCATTGGCGGCGATGCTGGAAGCCATGACGACCTGGTCGGGGAGGAGGCCCCAGCGGCGCCCGGCGCGGGTGACGATGCCGGCGGCCGCTGCCGCGCGCTGAGCCTTGGAGTGTTGGGCGGTGACGGTGCTCATGCGGCGGCGTCCTGGATCGCGGCGCGCAGCTGCTTGGCCGCTGCCTGTAGCTGGTGTGCGTGCTGCTCCGCTTCGTCGGCGGTGAGGTGCAGGCGGGCAGCGCCCATGTCTGCGATGACGCGTTCGCTGACGTGGTCAGCGGTGACTTTCATCTCTGCCGATCGGCAGCCCAAGGAAAGGGTGGCCATGCGTGATCTCCTGCGCCCGGCCCCGGGATGGGGTGGTGTTGGGCGGCAGGGCTAAATTAGCCCTAGGCTATTTAACTGTCAATAGCCACAAGCTAACTGGCGTACTTCAGTTCTTGTGACACCACATGGTGTCTGCTCCAACTTTGGGCGTGGACCGTGTTTGCTAAGATCCCGCCATCACAACGTTCAGCAATGTGCAGGGATGGGATGTTCAGCGATTACATGCTCTTTATCGACGAAAGCGGAGACCATGGCCTGGAGTCTATTGATCGTCACTATCCCGTTTTCGTTTTGTGCGGAGTCCTTGTTGAGAAGGACGAGTATGTCGACACCTTGTTACCCGCTTTGAGTCGCTTGAAACTCAAGCACTGGGGCCATACAGAAGTGATTCTCCATGAGCGGGAGATCCGGAAGCCCAGTGGGCTGTTCTCATTTCTGCAAATTGCGGAGCAGCGCGACGCCTTTAATCAGGAGGTCGCTGAGATCTTTCACCAGGGCCAGTTCCAGCTGATTTACAGCGTCATCCACAAGGAGCGCTACATTCAACGCTACGCGGTCCCGCGGAATCCGTACGAGCTTTCGATGAGCTTCGTGCTCGAGCGCGCTTTCCTTGAGCTCAATGAGAGGGGGCACGGCGCTCGGCGCACAACAGTGATCGTGGAGTGCCGGGGTAGGAAAGAGGATGCCCAGCTGAAGGTGGCGTTTGAGCAGATCGTCAGTGGAAACAACGCCTGCCGTCGGGCACTACCGTTCGATCTGCTGATGGTCCCCAAGTCAGCCAACTCGGCAGGTCTTCAGATCGCGGATCTCGCGGCCCGGCCGCTTGGGGCGCATGTGTTGCGTCCTGATCAGCAGAGCAGGGCATACGATGCGATTCGCGCACGAATTAGGCGCTCGCCGACTGGAGTCGTGCCGGGCTTCGGAGTCAAGGTAAGCCCTTAAAAGCGAAGGGCCCCAACGAGTTGGGGCCCAGCGCCGACCGGATATTTCCAGTCCGACTTGCGCGAAGGGTAGCGGCGAGGCGTCCAGAATGCAAGTGGTCAACTGGGGCGGGATTCAGGTCGCTTAGAACTTCCTAAGCCCCGCGTGGATCAGCGCCTTGCCCAGGATGCTCACATCGCCAGGATCTGGCCTATAGGCCGGGAAGTCGGTATTGACGCTTACGACGTAGAGACCGTCGCCGCGCTTCTGCAGCATCTTGATCTGTGTCTCGCCACCGATGTTGATCAGGTAGTAGTCGTCGCCGTCGAAGTAGTCGCAGCTTGTGTCGATCCAGACGATGTCGCCGTCCTCGAGCTTGGGCCTCATCGACGGCCCGCGTCCGGTGATGATCTGAATCCTGCCGGGCTTGGGTAGGTAACCGAGCTTCCTGCGGACTTCCCATTCTGCGACTTCGATGGTCTTCACGACCTCCGGGTAGTCTTGGTTGACCATCCCTGCGCCCATTCCCGCACCCCCTTCGAACAAGTCGAAGCGAACATAGCCGGGCGGCGTCTCAGTCTCTGCGATCTGTGCGACTGGCACATGTGCGCCGTCATGTTGGGTATCCATCCAGCCCTCTGGGAGGGAGAGAGCTGTTTCGATTGCACGGGCAGTACCGCCAGACATGACCCGCGGTTTCCCTGTGGTCGCATTGCGGCTCTTATTCACCCACTGGCTTACTTGGGCTGGGTTCTTGATGCCGGCCGCGTCGGCAAAGTGGCGCTGGCCGCCCTTGGACTCAATGAGGGCAAGGAGGTTCTTGTGGCGGATGTCGTCAATCGGTCTCATTTCTCCATTGGATAGCGGATGGCTATTCAATCCAACGAGCTTTGGGCTATTGCAAGAGAAATAGCCATAGGCTAATGTTGGGGCTATGGACTTACTCACCTACATCTCCGATATGACTCGCCGCGTTGCGCTCGCCGACGCATGTGGAACCAGTCCCGAGTATCTGTGGCAGATCGCGACCGGCTGGCGTGGTAAGCGCCCCAGCGCGAGGCTCGCATGCGTAATTGAAAGAGAGTCGGCCCGCCTCGGTCCGGCAGTCGTGCGCAAAGAGCCAATGATCTTTGGGCGACCGGACCAGGATCCGGGCGTGGCCATCGCGGCAGCTGTAGATCTCCGCATGAGCAAGCGCGCGCTGCGCGCCAAGCTCGGCATGGACAGCGACAAGCACCTGGCGACCTTGCTGCAGCTTCCTCTCTACGAGGTTGCGGCATGGCCGGAAGAGGGCGCCTTGCCGGCCATTCCGCAGATCCAGCGCCTGCTGGGCACCGAAGAGTTCATAGAGCCTCGAACTCAGGATCCCGACGACGGACGAATCATCCGTGTGGAGGTCGCATGAATCGCAAGGACTCCTCAGAGGCCCATGTTGTAGCGCTCGCCGGTGTCCACCTCGTTGGTGCAGACGGGGCAGCGGAGATGAACGGAGCCGTACCTTGCGTAGCGCTGGAGGACGACTTTCTTCCCACCGTCGAAGCAGGGCTGGCAGATGTAGTGCTCCGGCTCCGTGCCGCCTGGCTGCAAGGTCCCGCTCTGCTTTGGGGTGACGTTTGCCGAGTAGGCGAAGTAGCCGTCGGCCAGCTCGACCAAGGAGTAGCGTCCACGCTCCGCCAAGGCTTCCTCCAGTTTTCGCAACTTCTCTGCGCTCTCGAACTTCTCGCGCTGAAGATCGAACAAGGCGCTGTTCTGAGCCAGGAGAGCAGCTTGCGCGCTGATCAGTGCCTCGTTGAGCTTCGCGAGCTCGGTAGCCGCCTTGTTGAAATCTCGAACCTCGACGGCGGCGACCAATCCTTTGCGGATCAGATCGATTGCCGAGAACGCGGTGCCGATTGAGGCCATATCCATGCTGCTCTCCTTTCGGGCTGGTCGTGTAGGAACACCAGCGTAGCGCAAGGAGGGCGGCGCCCCTCGTCCGTGAGTTGTTGATCTCCATAGCGCCCATCGTGCGCCAGCCGGGCCCAGCCCGGAACCTTGAAACACAGCCTTCGCCAAGGTGACCCATGACCTGCCGCACATCCGCTCTAAACTGGCTCGACGTTCTCTACAACTCCGTGCGCAAGACGCCCGGCGGTGTTGCGGATGCGGCCGCATTCCTGGCCGCCCGCCGCGGCAAGTCCATGCACCCGGAGACGCTGCGCGCGAAGTTGCGCGGGCTGGAGGGTGAATCGGTAACGCTGGAAATCGCCGAACTGCTAACCGAGTGGATGCAGGAGAAGGCGGGCGGCAGCGATTACGCCTTGGACTGGATGCAGGCGCTGGCCGGGCAGTTCGGCATGGCCGTCGCCACCGTTCCGCCACCGCCGGAGGGCGGATGGTCCGACGAGATTGGCGCCATCCAGACAAAGCTGCTGGAGATCACTACGCGGGTGGGGCGCTTGTCTGGCACCGCCGTAGAAGCGATGGCAGACCGTCAGATAGACAGTGACGAGGCCAAGTTGATGGTGGAAGAGGCCAATTCGCTGATCACGATGGCGCACCGGCTGATTCGCAACGTGTCGCGCGCTGCAGCAAAGGGGAGGGCGCGTCGATGAGCCATCCGGCCCGAGCAGCCGACCTCAGCACCAGTCACGAGGCCGCCAGGTACGTCGTTCAATCCGGCTTGCAGGGTGACCAGCAGGCCGCAGCAGCGTCAGCAGTGAAGCGCCATCCTGGCCTTACCAGCCTTGAGCTGGCCCAGGAAACCGGCTTGTGCCGCTATGTGCTGGCGCGGCGGCTCCCCGAGCTGGCGGAAACCGGCCGTGTTTGGCGCGGCCCGAAGAAGCCCTGTTCCGTGTCGGGTCGCAGCGCCTGCACCTGGTGGCCGGTTGCGCCGGGCGAGAACCTGACGCTGGGGCTCTGACATGTCGACCATCATCATGTCGCAGTGCTGGCCGCTGCAGGGCCTGAGCGTTACGCAGAAGGCTGTGCTGATCTCGCTGGCCGATCAGGCAAACGACGACGGCGTGTGCTGGCCGGCGGTGGGCACCATTGCCGCGCGCTGCTGCATGTCCGCGCGCGCTGTGCGGACCGCGATGGATCATCTGGAAACCGTGGGCCTGCTGACCCGCGACCGTCGCTTCAACAGCAGCACGGTCTACAAGGTAACCCCCGCCAGCTTCGACAAGGCCGCGGCGCCGTCGAAGGCCGGACGCAAGGCGGGGAAAGCAGGTACTGCACCGGGCGCAGGGGGTGCGCCCCATGCAGGGGGTGCGCCCGCTGCAGGAGGGGATGCGCCCGATGCAGGAGGGGATGCACCGGGCGCAGCTCTGGGGGTGCGCCCCGTGCCGCCTAACCGTCATATAACCCTCAAGGAACCGTCAGGAGAACCGCCATCTCCGGCGGGCCTGACGGCCGCGCCGCTGGTGGTGGATTCCGAGACCGACCTGCAGGCTGCCTGCCGGGCCACCTGGGTGGCCTATGCCAGCGCCTACCGCACCCGCCACGGTGTGGCGCCGGTGCGCAACGCAAAGGTGAACAGCAGCGTCCGGCAGATCGTGCAGCGGCTGGGCTACAGCGAGGCGCCGCTGGTCGCCGCATGGTTCCTGACCGTCAACGAGCGCTACGTGGTGCAGAACATGCACGACTTGGGCGCGCTGCTGACGAAGTGCGAGGCGTACCGCACTCAGTGGGCCACCGGCCGCCAGATGACGCAGGCCAGCGCCCAGCAGCAGGACCAGACGCAGTCGAACGCCAATGCCGCCGAAGAGGCCAAGAAACTGCTGCGGAAGATCAAGGGGGCCAGCCATGCTCAATGACTTCGAGCAGGAGCGGCTGGTCGAGCTGCTGGTAGCAACCGCCGAGGTGATCGGCGACCGGATCAGCCCGAGCGCCGCAGTGTTCATGGTTTCGGATCTGGCGCAGTACCCGCTGCCGATGCTGGAGCGCGCGCTGGCGTCGTGCCGCCGTGAGCTGAAGGGACGCCTGTCGCTGGCTGCGGTCTTGGAGCGCATCGAGGACGGGCACCCGGCATCGAATGAGGCATGGGCCAACGCGATCCGCGCCGCCGACGAAGGTGCGACCGTGGTGTGGACTGAGCAGACCCGCGATGCGTGGGCGTTGGCGCTGCCGCTGGTGCAGGCAGGCGACAAGATCGCCGCCCGCCTAGCATTCCTGGAGGTGTACACCCGTCTGGTGAAGGAGGCGCGCGCTGCACACCGCACGGCCAGCTACCAGCTGTCCCTTGGCGGCGACGTGTCCGGTCGGGATGGGGTCCTGCGGGAAGCGGTGGCCGCTGGCCAGCTGTTGGAGGAGCAGGTGGCTGATTACCTAGCACTGCCGCCCGCCACCCCGGCCTTCAACCCGGTGGCGCTGCTGACCGGAACGGTTGAGCCGTCGCCGACAGCGAACGACCGGACCCGTGTGCGCCTGGCCGAGATCGTGGCGCTGCTGGAGGGCAAAGCAGCATGAGCCCCGATCACTTCAACGTCGAAGTGCGCCCGGTGAGCGAGCCGGTGGCCGAGGCGGGCTGGTATCTGGCCTATGGCTACGGCATCAAGCCACTGGTGGTCTACGCGACTCGCGGGATGACTGTCTGGCGCGATGGCATGCGACGGATCCCGATCACCCGCTACGCCGGCCCGATTCCGGAGCTGCGCTGATGTGGTCGAACGCACCGTCGCCAACTGCGGCAGAGGCAGCACGCATCGAACTGGCGAAGACCGGGCCGTGCATGGCGTGCCTCGTTCGCTTCGCGCAGGGACTGATGGCAAAGAAGCACGTGATCTACGGCTGCGAATACAACCACGCCAAGTCAGGAAACATCCGGCGCGGCCATTTCTTCGGCTACGCGTTGTGCCAGTGGCATCACCAGCGCTACCGCAGAGAACACATGACGCAGAAGGAGATGGTGGCCCGCTGGGGCCCACCCCTGCACTGGTCCAAGAGATTCCACGAGGCGTTCGGATCGGACGACGACCTGATCGCACAGCAGACCTACATCAACGAACTGAGGGCGACAGCATGAAGAAGACGAAGACCTTGGTGCCGAGGCTGAACCTTCAAGTCGCGCCACGTGAGCGGCGGATGGATCACAACACCGTGTCGCGGCCTAAGCGACTGAGGCAGGGCACCATCACACTCGGAGCAGCCGAGACCGTCGAACAGTTCGAGGCGCGCGGCGGTCAGATTCAACGAATTGCTGCCAGCTGGGAGTACGCGGTATGAGCGTTGCCGGCCTCCAAGGCCACTTGGCGCGATCGGGCGCTGTTCGAGCAAACCACTAAGGGGAAGGCGCATGAGAATGAACGAAGCACGCGAACTGCTGTCCAGCCGGACGGGCCCGAAGGCACTGAGCTTCGACGGGAGCGGCGGCGGACCGAGCACGGAGGAGATTGTGGCCGCTCTGGCATACGTGCCGGCTGGCCTGGGCCGGGAGCTGCTGCAGGCGTTGTGGTGGCCGGAAAGCGGTCAGCGGAGGCGGGAGCAGCTGCGCCAGGCTGTTGTCTCTTTGGTCGCGCCCGAGTTCACCCGCCAGATGCACGCGCTCGCAGATGCCCGGACTGAGTACGGCATCGCCAAAGCCAGCATGGGCTGGGGCGGGGTAGTCACGGAAGTTCAGCGCCGGGAACTGCGTCGGGCAGAGAACGCCCTGGACAATGCTCGCGCTGCCGCCTGGCCGAACAACACGATGGAGCAGTTGGGAGTCTTGGCGGGGGCGGTGATCTCTGAAATGGCCGGATCACCGGAGTGCTCGTGCTGTGGTGGGAAGAGGGTTCTTCTGGATCAACGTGTCGCTGGCGTCGTGAACTGCGTGGAGTGCGGTGGAAGCGGCCATGAGCCACTTAGCGGTCGTAAGCGTGCGGCTGCCATCGGTGCCGATTGGTCCGCCTATAGCCGGTTCTGGCGGCCGGTGTACGAGTGGATGCTGGCCAGCTTCCGGGCCGCCGAGTCGCGCGCTGCAAGGAAGTTCAACAGGGCTCTTTCAAAGGCCGCGTAGCGATGACTTCCTAGGTCATCGAAAACAGGCGCATTCTTCCCACCATCCAGACGCAAGCCCCGGCCAAGCCGGGGCTTTTCTTTCCAAGGAGACGCCATGGCGCAGATCACTCCCCAACAGGCTGGCGGCGTGAACGTCGTGGCCTTCCTCGACATGCTGGCCTGGGCAGAAGGCACGAGCACGAGCCCGGCGACCAAAGACCGCGGTTACGACGTGATCGTGACTGGCGCTGACCGTGTGCCGGAGGTGTTCACCGACTACTCGGTGCATCCCTTCTCGCGTGGCAGGAAGTCCAAGCGCATCAACAGCAAGGGCCTGACCTCGAATGCGTCGGGCCGCTACCAGTTCATGCTGAAGGACTACGCCCACTATCGCGCGCTGCTGAAGCTGCCTGACTTCGGGCCGCTGTCGCAGGATCTGTGGGCCATCCAGCTGATCCGCGAGCGCCGCGCGCTGCCACTGATCCAGTCGGGCCGCATTGCAGAAGTCATCGCCAAGGTGCGGAACATCTGGGCAAGCCTGCCCGGCGCTGGGTATGGGCAGCCGGAGAAAGAGCCAGCCGTGCTACTGGCGGTCTATCGCAAGGCGGGTGGGACGGTGGCGCCATGATCGGGGGCAGCGTGGATTGGCAGGCCGTCGGCACCGCCGCTGGTGGTCTGATGGTTGGCGCTGGCGGTGTCGCGCTGTGGTGGCGCAAGCAGTTCGTGGAGACAGCCAGGGAAGGTGCCGAGGTCAACGTGATCCAGCTGATGCGCGAAGAAGTGACCCGGCTGGGGGAACGGGTTGGACGAATGGAGGCCAGGGAGCTGCGCTTGATCCGCCACATCTACCGGCTTGAAGGGCTCATGCGCGCCGCAAGCCTAGAGCCGCCCCCGTTTGATCCGGACAACGACACGATTCGGGCAGGAGGCTCCGAATGAACCGCATCGCCATCGCCATCGTCGTCGTCGGCATCGCCCTGTGGTCTGCGGCCATGTTCGGTGCCGGCTGGGCCTGGCGTGGAGACCGAGCCGAGGGAGTGGAAGCGAACCAGCGCGCCATCGGTGCAGAGGGAGTCGCCGGCCAGGTCAATCAGGCCCGTGCCACGGAGCACGTCCAGGCCCTACAGCTGTCCGACATTGGAGCAAAGCATGAAGAAGACCGTACCGCGGCCGAGTCGATACCCGCTGCTGTTGTGGCTGACCTGCGCAATGGCAATCTCCGCCTGCGCAACGACCTCGCCACCTGTCACACCGCTCGCTTGTCCGAAGCCGCAGCCGGCGCCGTCGAACGTGATGCGCAAGCCGAACTACGTCCAGAGGTTGTCGGAGCTGTTGTTCGAATCGTCACCGACGCCGAAGACCACGTCCGCGCCTGTCAATCGGTGATCAACGCGCGCTAGCTGCAACAGAAGTCATAGCTAAGAGAGAGAACACGGGCCGCGAAAGCGGCCTTTTGCATTTCAGGTCAGGGGCCCCGCGCTTGTTCGCGCGCGGGAGCGGGCAAGGAGCCCGGGGCTTGAATCGACCGCCCGAAAGGGCCAACCAAGGAGAAAGACCATGAGCAAAGACGAAGACATCAAGAAGAGCCAGCTGCCCGACGTCCATCCGATGGGTCCGGGTGATCCGACCGATACCGAACCCGTTCCCGACGACAGCTGGTACATCGAGTCCAACCCGATGTTCCGCGGCGCTGACATTGTCGGCGTCAACTACAAGGGCAATGTCGATGGCCTGCAGGTGAGCGGCAAGGTGAGCACCGGATCGGCGACTCTCCAGGTCAAGGAGGGTATGACCAACGTCGGCCTGAGCTACAGCAACGAGCACGTTTCGGCATCGATCGGCTACACCGTCGGCAGTGAGAACGCCAACGTGACCACCGTCTATGACACCAACAGCGGTCTTGCCATCGGCGGCAAGCTGAAGTTCGGCAGCACCACGGTTGATTTCAACCAGAACAGCATCGGTGCTACCTACAACTTCGGAGGCGGCATCACTGCCGGCATCAGCGGCTCGATGAACGGCGGCCTCACCGTCAGCTTCGGTGGCAGCAACTGGGGTGGTGGCAGCGGCTTCTCGTTCTCGCTGGGAGCCACCAACTCCGGCGGCAGCTGGAGTGTGGACGCACGCTTCAACCTGGTGTTCAACGCCAACTAAGAAGCACCGCTGCTAAGGAAGGCAGCCCAACGACCGGGCGCAGCTGCGAGCTGCGTCCGGCTGTTGTGCAACTAGGACGGCTCTGCACGAGTTAGGTGGATGCTGATGGCGAAGCAAGTTGGCACTGATCGAATGCTAGCTCTCGGCCGGCTGAAGACCGGTGAGATGAACAAGACCGAGGCTGCGTATGCCGAGCGGCTGCGCGCGCTGCAGGCGGCGGGCGAGGTCCAATGGCACCGGTTCGAGGGTATGAAGCTGCGGCTGGCAGACAACACGTTCTACACGCCGGACTTTGCCGTCATGGCTGCCGACGGCGTCATGGAATGCCATGAGGTGAAGGGACACTGGCAGGACGATGCACGGGCCAAGATCAAGATCGCAGCGGCCATGTACCCATTCCGCTTCATCGCGGTGAAGGTCAGGCGCAAACGCGACGGCGGTGGCTGGGAAGTGGAGGAGTTCTGATGCACGCGACAGTGACTGTGTCGGTCCGCCTGCGCTGGTGGCTGCGGTGGTATCTGGCTGCCGTGGCGTGGTTTGCCCGGACCACGGGCATGGAACCGGACTGGGAGCGGGTCGAGTGGTGGATCTGCCGCGGCCTGGTGCTGCGGACAACGAGGGCGAACGATGGACGTAGTACGGATTGAAGACTTGACACGAATTGACGGCAGCACCGATGCCCGTATCGAGCGCTTGGTAGGAATCATCGAGCAGCAGGGCAAGCAGATCGCCGAGCTGACGCTGCATGTGGGCATGCTGGTGCAGTCCGTGGCGCAGCTGCTGGGCGAGGAAGCCGGCGCACCGGTACAGGACGAAGGTGCCGAGCCGGAGCGCGTGGATCTGGACGGGGAACCGTACTGATGAGTCCCCGTGGACTCGCGGGTAACCGGCAGGCCAAGCGGGCCTTGCCGACTAACAGCCGGGCTTGGCGGGCGCTGCGGGAGACGATTCTGGTTCGGGACCTTTACCGATGTCAGGGTCAGGGATGCGGTGTTCTCTGCATCGGTCGAGGCCAAGCCCATGTCGACCACGTGGACGGCGACCCCAACAACAACGCCCCGGAGAACCTGCGGACGATGTGCATCAGCTGCCATAGCCGAAAGACGGCCCGGGAGGATGGTGGCTTCGGGAACGATCAGCACATGGTGGTGGGGTGCGACGCCGACGGCTGGCCGATCAAGTAGGCCAGCGGCAGCGGCGCGAAGTTATCCACAGAAAGCTGAACGAAGAAGGGGAGGGGGGCTCAAAAGTTTGAGCCGATTGCCCGGCGATACGTGCGCCCCCTGTTCTTGGCGCATCCACAGTTGGAAAGACGACCCCCTCAAGGAGGGGCGAACATGGCAAATCCCCGTACGCCAGCGGCAAAAGCCGCAGTGTCTGGCGCTGCGGCAAAGAATCCGCAACGGCACCGAAACCGGAAAACTCCAAAGGGGCCGAAAGCAATCGGCGCGCCGTACAAGGGCATGACCAAGGAGCAGGTGGCCGTCTGGAAGGAACAGGTGGAGAACATGCCCTGGCTGCATGCCGGGCACCGACTCCTGCTCCGCCAGGTTTGCATCCTGGCCGCGCGAATGGCGACCGACCCCGAGATGGGCGTTTCCGCGATGCAGGCGCTGGGCTCACTGCTATCCAAGCTCGGCGCCACCCCGGTGGATGAGACAAAAGTGAATCATGGCTCAGGCGAAGACGAAGACCCGGACGACAAGCATTTCTAACTGCCGGACCAGCGAGTACCCGCTGGCGGTGGTCGAAGGCCGAATCGTGGCGGGCCCCCACGTGCGCAATGCCTGCCGGCGACACCTGAAAGACCTGGAGGACGCCCACGAGCGTGGCCTGTACTTCGACCGCGATGCCGCCGACAAGAAGATTGCCTTCTTCGAGGAGGTGCTGCGACTGAGCGAGGGCCAGTTCGAGGGCAAGCCGTTCAAGCTGCACGCCAGCCAAGCCTTCAAGATCGGCAGTCTGTTCGGCTGGAAGCAGGCGGACGGAACCCGTCGTTTCCGCCGCGCCTACATCGAGGAGGGCAAGGGCAATGGCAAATCGCCCATGGCGGGCGGCATTGCGCTGATCGGGCTCTGCGCCGATCAGGAGGCCGGCGCCCAAGTGTACGCGGTGGCCTCGCACAAGGACCAGGCAGGCATCCTGTTCCGCGATGCGGTCAAGATGGTGAAGGCGTCGCCGGCGCTGAAGAAGCGGCTTGAGTTCTCGGGTGGTGAGGGCAAGGAATACAACATCGCCCACCACAAGTCGCAGAGCTACTTCCGGCCGGCATCCCGGGACGTTGGCAAGACGGGCTCGGGCTACCGGCCGCATTTTGTCCTGGCGGACGAAGTGCACGAGATGGCAGACGGCAGGATCATCGAAATGATGGAGAACGGCTTCAAGTTCCGCCGTTCCCCTCTTCTATTCATGATCACCAATTCGGGAAGTGACCGGAACAGCGTCGCCTGGGCAGAGCATGAGCACGCGGTCAAGGTCGCAGCTGGCCACCACGAGGCGGTGAACGATCCGACCTTCGTTGGCGAGCCCATTGATGACCGCACGTTCTCGTTCGTGTGCGGCCTCGATGAGGGAGACGACCCGCTGGAGGACCCGAGCTGTTGGCTGAAAGCCAACCCCATGCTGGGCATCACGATCACTGAAGAGTACCTGCGGGCCCGTGTCGATCTGGCCAAGCAGATCCCCAGCAAGCTCAACGAGATCCTGCGGCTCAACTTCTGCATGTGGACCGATGCCGACCAGGCGTGGATGAGCCGAGAGATTGTCGAGCCTGCGATGCAGTCGTTCGACAAGGCGCAGCATCACGGTAAGCGCGCCCATCTCGGACTGGACTTGTCGCAGAACCGCGACATTACGGCGCTAGGCGCGGTAGTGGAGACCGGATCGAAGGAGGTCCTGGTAGAGGTCGAGGGCAAGAAAACACTGGTCAACAAGCCCACATTCGATGCGTGGGTGGAGGCGTGGACGCCGAGAGATACGGTCAGGGCGCGCGAACTGCGCGACAAGCTGCCCTACAGCACTTGGATCGACAAGGGCCACTTACACGCGCCAGCCGGCCAGACGATCAGCTATCGACACGTGGCGCAGACGGTCGCGGAGTACGACCGAGACTTCGAAGTTGTCCAAGTGGCTTACGACCGGTACGCGTTCCGTCAGTTCGAAGAGGAAGTAAAGGAGCTTGGGCTTTCCGTTTCGTTCGTGGAGCACCCCCAGGGTGGTCTCAAGAAGGGCAGGCCATCGGAGGCGGCAGTAAAGGCAGCCGCTGCAGCCGGCAAGCCGCCGCCCGAAGGGCTCTGGATGCCCGGATCGCTCCGGTTGTTCGAAGAGGCCCTCCTGGAAGGGCGCGTCCGCTTGCTCGGAAACCCCGTGCTCGTGTCCGCAATCATGTCGGCCGTCATCGAGAGCGACAAGTGGGAAAACCGCTGGCTGTCGAAGGCCCGCTCGGTCAACAAGATCGATGCCGCGGTCGCCGTGGTGATGGCTTTTGGCTCCGCACATTCATCGGTCGCGCCTGCCTCCGTCTATGAGCAGCGGGGCATCCGATTCTTATAGGAAACGCAATGTCCAGGTTCAACGAAGAAGACCTCAAATCGCTGGACCGCCTCTGGAACCCTCCAGCCCCGCGGCCACAAGGTGCGCGCGCTGAGGCAGGCCAGTTCAAGGGGATGGATGACCCGGCTCTGTTGGAGTTCATTCGGTCGCAGAGTGGTCACGGCGGTGGCGGCTACCAGCTGCGCAATATGGCGGTGTTGAGGTGCCTTTCCCTGATCTGCGGAACCATCGGGATGCTGCCGCTGAACGTAATTGAATCGGGCGGGAAGAAGCGGATAGCGACTGAGCATCCGGCGCACCACCTGCTCAAGGTCAAGCCGAATCCGTGGCAGACACCGTTCGAGTTCAAGCGGCAGATGGAACTGGCCAGGCAGCGCCACGGCGATGCCTACGCGCGTATCGTGTGGTCCGCCGGGCGGCCGATCCACCTCATCCCACTGGACTCCCTCGCGGTGCGCGCCGAACTGGGCGACGACTGGCGGATGATCTACCGGTTCAACAGCAAGAAGCGCGGAGAGGTGATCCTCAAGCAGGAGGAAGTGCTGCACATCCGTGATCTGTCCGTGGATGGCGTGACCAGCCTGTCGAGAATGAAGCTGGCAGATCGCGCGATCCGTCTGGCGCTGGATGCGGAGCAGGCAGCGAGCCGGATCTTTGAGACGGGCAACATGGCCGGTGGCGCCATCGAGGTCCCTAACGCCCTCAGCGACGTCGCGTACGAGAGGATGCGTACGTCCCTCGATACCGAATATGCCGGCGCCGCGGCGGCGCAGCGCTGGATGCTGCTTGAAGAGAACGCCAAGGCGAATAAGTTCGGCAGCACTGCCCAAGAGGCCCAACACGTCGAGAACCGCAGCGCACAGGTGGAGGAAGTGGCCAGGCTCTACGGTGTGCCACGTCCGCTCCTGTTCCTGAGCGATACCAGCTGGGGCACCGGCATCGAGCAGTTGGGAATCTTCTTCCTGCAGTACACGATGCTGGAGAACTTCACCAACTGGGAGCAGGCCGCTGCAAGGTCTCTGATCCCTGAGCGGGATCTGGAGCGATACCAGCCGAAGTTCAACGTGCGGGCACTGATGCGCGGCACCCTCAAAGACCAGGCGGACTTCTTCAAAGCGGCTCTTGGCTCGGGCGGCACGGCCCCGTTCCACACGCAGAACGAGATCCGCGACCTGCTGGATTACCCGGAATCGGACCAGCCCGGGGCTAATGACCTGATCAACCCCATGACACAGAAGGGAAAGAGCAATGAGCCTGCGTAAGCTGCCTGAAATCCGCGCCGAGCGACGGCTCGGTGCGGCCCAGTTCGATATGCGCCCCGACGCGCTCGAACGCTGGGAACCCGAAGTTCGTGCCGCTGGAAACGATGCAAACGGCATCTCGATCTATGACTCAATCGGCGAGAACTGGGAGGGGACCGGCGTCACCGCCAAGCGGATCAGCGCCGCTCTTCGCGCCATCGGCGATAAGGACGTGGTCGTCAACATCAATTCGCCGGGCGGTGACTTCTTCGAGGGGGTCGCGATCTACAACCTGCTGCGTGAGCACCCGGGCAGGGTGAGTGTACAGGTCATGGGCTTGGCCGCGTCGGCGGCGTCGGTGATCGCGATGGCAGGCGACGAGATCCTGATGGGCGACGGGTCATTCCTGATGATCCACAACGCTTGGGCGGTGGCCATCGGCAATCGGCACGATATGGCCGATGCGGCGAAGCTGCTGGAGCCCTTCGACACGGCTATGGCCAAGGTCTACGCGGCCCGCTCGGGTGTCACCGAGGCCGAAGCTGCCCGGATGATGGACGAAGAGACCTGGATCGGCGCCGCCCAGGCGGTAGAGGACGGCTTTGCCGATGGCCTTCTGGACGGAGCTGCCGCCACCAAGGATGCCAAGCAGGCATCGGGTGGGCGTAAGGCTCTGGCCTTGGTCGAGGCGGCAATGGCCAAGGCGGGCCACTCCCGCTCCATGCGGCGCGACACCCTGAAATCGCTGTTCAACGGCAAGCCGAGCGCTGCCGGGTCCGCCACGCCGAGCGCTGGCGGCAACGAAACCTCGGCCCTGCTGCAGGGCCTTCTCGACAACATCAAAGCCTAAGAGGCCAACACATGACCAAGATGACCCACGGCCGCGTCCCGCGCGGCCTCGTTTCCGTGCGCGCCGATGGCGGCAGCCAGCCCGACGTGAAGGCGCTGGTGGAGTCGCTGAACAAGGCTTTCGCCGAATTCAAGGCCGAGCACACCAAGCAGTTGGAAGAGATCAAGCAGGGCAGCGCCGATGCACTGCAGGCCCTGAAGGTCGACAACATCAATGCCGACATTACCCGTCTGCAGGCCGCGGTAGACCAGGCCAACACCCAGATGGCCGCATTCCAGATGGGCGGCGGCAGCGCCGGCAGCGGCGTGGCTGACGCCGAATACACCGAGTCGTTCCGTGCTCACTTCCGCAAAGGTGAAGTGCAGGCGGCACTCAACAAGGGCGCTGCCGATGAGGGCGGCTACCTGGCTCCGGTCGAATGGGACCGCTCGATCACCGACCGGCTCGTGATCGTCTCGGACATGCGCCAGCTGGCCAACGTGCAGCCCTGCTCCGGGGCGGGCCTGACGAAGCTCTACAACACTGGGGGCACTTCCTCCGGCTGGGTGGGCGAAGAGGATCCGCGCCCGGAAACCGCAACGGCGAAGCTGCGCCCCCTCAGCTTCGGCTGGGGTGAGATCTACGCCAATCCGGCGGCGACCCAGCAGCTGCTGGACGACGCCGAGATTGACCTGGAGGCGTGGTTGGCTGGTGAGGTCGAGCTGGAGTTCGCCAAGCAGGAGGGGGATGCGTTCTTCTCCGGCAATGGCGTCAACAAGCCGTTCGGCATTCTGACCTACGTGGAAGGTGGCGCCAACGCGGCCAAGCACCCGTTCGGTGCCATCAAGGCCGTGAACAGCGGGCTGGCAGCCGGCATCAACGGTGACAGCATCCTGGACCTGGTCTATGACCTGCCCTCGGCTTTCACCGCGGGTGCCAAGTTTGCGCTGAATCGCAAGACGCAGGGTGTGGTCCGCAAGTTGAAGGACGCGCAGGGCAACTATCTGTGGCAGCCGTCGCTGGTGGCCGGTCAGCCGTCGACCCTGGCCGGCTTTGCGGTGCAGGACGTGGCCGCGATCCCGGACGTGGCGGCAAACGCGATTGCCGCGCTGTTCGGTGACTTCAAGCAGACCTACACCGTGTATGACCGCAAGGGTGTGCGCGTGCTGCGCGATCCGTACACCAACAAGCCCTACGTGATGTTCTACACCACCAAGCGCGTGGGCGGCGGTGTGCACAATCCGGAGCCGATGCGGGCGCTCAAGGTTGCCGCCGAGTAACCGACCGGAATCGACAACAAGCGGGGGCGGCTTCGGCCGCCTCCCACTGCTGGGAGAAGTCATGAGCAAGCTGACAAAGCCGTTTCGCGGTGTGCGCGATGGCGAAATTTACCCGTCCGATTTCGCTGCCGGAGAAGAATGCCCGCCCGAGCTGGAGGCCGGCGCCCGCGCTTGTGGCGCATTGGCCGAGGGCAAGGCCCCGGGAGGCGCTGACCAAGAAGAGAAGGTCGAGCTGATCGCCAAGCTGGAGGCTGCAGGTGTCCCGTTCGACAAGCGCTGGGGCGCGGAGAAACTGGCCGCTGCGCTGGCTGAAGGGAAGAAGGACTGATATGCCCATCGTCTCACTCGCACAAGCCCGCTCGCATGTGCGAGTTGAGGCCGATTACCCCGAGGAACAGCTGCAGGATGCTATTGCCGGCGCGGAGGATGCCGCGCAGGCGTACCTGAATCGCAGGATCTACAGCGATGCGAGCGCCCTGGCTCAGGCACGGTCGGGCTACCCCGCAGCCGTGAAGGAGGCTGCGGCCGCAAGGGACCGGGCGCTGGCTGACGCCGTATTCATCGTCGACCGTACCGAGCGGACTGCGGCGATCCGGTTGGCTGATGTCTCGTATCGAGAGGCCAAAGCCGAGGCCGACGCCTGCATCAACGGTGTCGTTGTGAATCCGAGCATCGTCGCGGCCATCCTGCTGACGATCGGTCACCTCTACGCGAATCGCTCGGACGTGGTCGTGGGTACGCAGGCGGTGGAGCTTCCACAGGGCGCAAAGAGCTTCTTGCGCCCTTACCGAAGGGTGATGATGCCATGACGCTTCTGGATGGCGATTTGCAGCACCGCATTCGCTTCGAGCGCAAGACGGACTCGCGGGATCCGCTGGGCGGACCAGGCAAGCCTGTTTGGGCGGAGGTCGTGAGTGTGTGGGCTAAGGCCACCAACAATCTTGCGGCAACGACTGAGGCGGTGGCAGCGGGTGCCGAGCGCTACCGAGAGCAGGTCCGTTTCGACATCCGCCCGCGTGAAGTTGATCCCAATTGGCGGATCGTCTTCCGTGGACGCGCGTTCGATATCAAGGGTATCGCGCCGAGTAACGACCGTAGCGAAATGGCGATCATCGCCGTAGCGGGGTTGAGCGATGGCTGATCAGGTCACGATTCAAGGGTTGGAGGGGCTGCTGCGCTCGTTGCGGGAGGCGCCCAAGGCTGTGCAGGGCCGCGCGGTGCAGACGGGCATGCGCAAGGGCGGGAATCTGATCCGGGACGACGCTAGACGCCGGGCGCCGAAAGCATCGGGCTTCATGGCGTCTCAGATCGTCACCCGCCGGGCCAACTCCAGGAGCCGCCAGCGCGCAGGTGTAGGCCAGGGCGGTGAGTACTTCACCGTAGGCGTTAAGACGGGTCGCCGCCGCAAGTACGCCAACACCAAGCGCAACCGGCGTCGTGGTCGCGTTGGGAAGGTCTACGAGGAGTCTGGGTGGGCCTATTACTGGCGGTTCGTGGAGTTCGGCACCAAGAACATGCGGGCCTCTCCCTTCCTCACACCCGCCGGTGAGACGAAAGGACCGGAAGCGGCACAGGTGATCATCAATGAAACCTGGGCGGCGCTCGACAAGCAGCTGAAGAAGGATGGCTGGCGATGATGGTTCCTTTGATCCAATCCCTGCTGGAAGACGATGTGACCGTCCGGCAGGCCCTCGGCGACCCCGCCCGCCTTTTCCTGGGTAGCGCGCCTCAGGACACGCCGCTCCCCTACGCGACGTGGGAGGTGGTCAACGGCTTGCCAACCGCAATGCTGTCCGATCCGCCACCGGCCGATGGCTGGCGGGTCCGCATGACCGTATGGGGCGAAGTCCTCAGCCAAGCCAACGGCGTTGCCGTCGCCATCCGCGATGTGGTGGAGCGCGTGGGCAGCATCGAGTCGTACAACCCGACTCCCGACAGCGACGGCACGGATGCGATAGGCATTTCATTCGACGTGCGGCTCCTGCAGCTGCGCTGATCCACACAACGGCAACCCACCGGCCCCGCAAGGGGCCTTTTTCATGCCCGGCGACGGGCACAACGCAAGGAAACCCCTATGGGACAGGTAATCAAGTCGAAGCATTCGCAGCTGTTCGTCGCCATCGCCGCGGCCGAGGTCATCAAGGTGACCCGCCTGCGTTCGGTTGGCTTCCCCGATGGCCAGGCATCGGAGATCGATATCTCCGACTACGACGACGACTGGGACCAGTTCGTCGCCGGCCGCAAGCAGACCGGCAGCACCAGCATCGAGATCATTTACGACAGCGTCGACCACGAGAAGTTGGAAGAGCTGCACGAGACCGGTGCTGTCGTGAACTGGCTGGTGACCGCGCCGCTGTCGGAAACCGAAGGCGTGGCCAAGCCCACCGCCGTTGCCGGCAAGATCACCCCGCCGGACACCGTGCTGTCCAAGCAGTTCGACGGCTTCGTGCAGAACTTCGCCGTGACCAGCCAGGACAACGACGTGTGGAAGGCGACGATCACCATCCGCGGGTCTGGCGCGGTCACTACCCACCGGCCTTCGACCGGCGGTTGATCGTCACAACGGCGCACATCTGGGCCCGCTTCGGCGGGCCTTCTCTTTGGCAGGGCGCGCGGATCCTCCGCGTGTTAGCCGTGCGCGGCCCGCGCGCTCTGTCGCCATTCAAGGAAACGGCCAATGAGCAAGACCAACGAAACCACCGACACCCAGCAGCCTGTGAGCATCCTGCAGTCGTTCACTGACCTGGGCATGTTCGCGTCCAAGGACGTGCACGCCGACACGATCACCCTGCCCAACGGAGCCAAGGCGCAGTTCCATGTTCGCGAGCTGCCGGATGTGGAGTTCCGCAAGCTGTGGGGTGAAGGAGACCGGGCCAAGCTGATCGCAGCGACGATCTGCGACGAGGACGGCAAGCCCGTCATGAACGTGACGCAGGCCGCACAGCTCAAGCCGCTGGTGGCCGCAGAGCTCCAACGGGTGGCCATGAAGCACTCCGGCTTCGGTGACGAGGCCGCGCAGGCACAGGCCGACGCGGGAAACGGCTAAGGCAGCGCGGCGAGGACTGGTTCTGGAAGGTTCTCGCCGGTCACCTGCATCGCACGGTGTCTGAGCTGCGGGCGAGCATGTCGCGCCGGGAGTTCCTGGAATGGTGGGAGTTCCATAAGCGGAACCCGATCGACCCCGTCAGCCTGCATATCAAGCCCGCTGCCTTCGCCGCGTACATCATCGCCTCGCACAGCCAGGGCGGGACCAAGCGCTCCTTTCAGCAGTACCTGGACGTCCTCGTGCCACGGTCCGATGAGGACGAGGCGCAGGAGTGGTTCGACGGATTGGGATCACCATGACCGACACATTCGGGCGCTTTGCCGCCACCCCCATTGGCCCGCTGCTCGCTGCGCGAGACGGCGGGCTCACCCTGGCCACTACAGGTGCCACGGCACTGGCCAGCCATGCACGTTCAGATTTCAGCCTCAACGCCGGCACGGTAGGCGTTGAGTTTGCGGTGTGGGGTGACGACGCCGTCGCAGCCAGCGTAGGCTTCGCTACTGGATCCGCGGCACTGAACAAGGCTCTCGGTGCGGACCTGGCCAGCATCGGCTGGGATCTTGCCGCTGGGCGGCTACTGCAGGCCGGTGGTGCAATCGCGACTGGCCTGCCCACGGTGGTTCACGGTGACATTGTCGGGTTGCAGGTGGTGTTCTCGACCCCGCGGCAACTCCGGCTCTATCGCAATGGTGTGCAGGTGCACCAGCGGGAACTGCAGCTGACCGGCCCACTGTTCTTCGCTGCCTCGCTGGGTGCAACGAAGGCCGGCGGCCTTTGCCTGGCAGTGAACGCGGGACAGTGGGGGCCGCGCAGCGAAGCGGCAGCGGCCGGTTGGCGACTTCCCACGCCTGCCGTCAGCGCCACGCGTCTGGCCGACGTGGACTGGCTCTCGGCACCGGGTGATATCCCCGCGAACGTCCGCTACGAGGGCCTGGTGGCCGAAGGCGTCAGCCTGATACAGGAGCTGGCGTTTTGGCCGTGGGGCGGTGAGCCCGTGTCCCAGGCAGCGGCAGCCGAATGCGTCGTGATCGATGCGGACGGCCTGCTGGACGGCCTGGCGGGCACGGGTGCCGCCGGCAGTTCGGTGCAGATCCTGCTGGCAGCCGAGAGCGGGATGCGGGCTGACGCGGTTCCGGCATTCCGGTGCGCGATTGAGCAGATCGAGATCAACGACGACGGCACCAAAACGCTGCACCTGCGCGATGCGCACGACTATCTGGACGAGACGGTCAACCGTGGCGTGTTCTTGCCGAACGTCGCCTCGCTGGCATGGAAGCCGCAACCGGTGGTGATTGGCGCGGTCGCCAGCATCCCGGCCATGAGCGGGAACTCCGATGCAACCTCGATGTTCGTCTCTGACGGCCGGGTCTACATCAACGCGGTGATGGACCGCGGCGACCTGATGGAGATCGACACCTACAACGAGGCGCCGGACGGTCAGCAGCTGCTGCTGAAGTCCCCGCCGGTGACTCCAGTGGTGGTCGATGCCTCCAGCATCGGCGCGGGGATGATGCCGGCACGGTTGGAGCAGGCGGTAGGCGACGTAATGGCCCGGCTGGGCCGCGCGGCATGGTCTGCCAGCGACTGCGCGGTAATTGACCAGGCCACGGGCTACCTGGGCATCGGCTACTACGCAGGAACGGCCATCACGGGTCGCGCGGCGCTCAACGCGCTTCTGCCCAGCTACGGCGCCGGGTGCTATCAGGACCCCGCCGGGGTGCTGCGCTTCGTGCGGGTGACCGCGCCTGAGGCCCATACGGGGGCGTTGGCGTTTGACCTGTCCGAAGCGGATCTGGCGGCTGACCTGGTCATGGTTCCCGACGACGCTCCGAACCTGACCCGGCGAATGGCATACCGACCCAACGCCCAGGCCCTGAGCGCCTCAGACCTGGTCACCGACGTGGTCGACGTGCCGCAGATCCGCCGCGACGAGCTGACGGGCCTGTACCGTGGTCAGGTGTATGGTGCTGGTCCGTTGCACGCGCACTACCAGCGGGCGGAAGCGGCGGACCCCGTCATCTCGCTGTTCTGGCAAGCGGCCGATGCACAGGCCGAGATTGACCGGGTCCTTGGCCTTTACCAGGTGCAGCGTCACTTCTACCAGCTGACGGTGCGTGGAGATCAGGAGCTGGCGCCGCTGCCCGGTCAGATTGGCCGACTCACGTACAGCCGCTATGGCTTGGCGGACGGCAAACCGGTGCTGGTGCGGCGCGTGGAGCGCAACCCTGCCACGGGGGACGTGGTGCTGACGGTATGGGGCTAGGTATGCGAGACGTTCGCCAATTCGATGTAGTGGTCGCGAAGTTCCAGCCCCGCCGCCGAGACGACCTGGTGCCTGGCGCTCTGGACATGATCGGTCAACGGGCCACGTGGAGAGCGTGCTGGCTGATTGAGGATGGCGAGTATGCCGGTGAGTGGGCGATGACGATGCTTCCCGACACCGGGCAGCTCAGTCCGTTTGCGTGGGTGCCGTCGGGAGACCTTGAATGTTGATCGGATATGGCATGCCGGCAGTCACAACGGCGACCCTTACCGGTGGCACGTGGCTCAGTACGGACCAGGGCTCGGCGCTCTTCGATGGCAAGCCCGGTCGCGCTTCGCGGATCCGGCGTACCGGCACGCTGTCGATCACGATCACCCTTGCGGAACCCGTCGTGCCAGGGATCATCGCGATTCTTGGCCTCAACATCCCGCCCGGGGTGCAGGTGAATGCTGCTGGCGCGACCGGCAGCACTGTGCGACTGCCGGACGGCAGCGTATGCGCATGGCTGTTCCCGCTGTCGAATGCGCTGGTTTCGACCGTATCGGTTCAGATCGCGACTACGGCGACGAACGTGGACGTGGGCGAGATCGCGATCTTCCGGGCGGTGGATGTTGGGATTGGCGACGGCTGGGCCGTGGCCACCATCGACACCAGCGTGCACGCGCGCACGAAGGGCGGTCAGGTAAATACCGTTCCTGGGACGCTGTACCGCAGACTGACCTGCACGTTGTCCGGCCGCTCCACTGGGATCGTGCGCGGCGGTGGTCTGGGTGGCACGGACTGGGAGACGATTGGGGCGGCCCTGGCCGGCCGGCGACGTTCCTGTGTCGTTCCTCAGTACCGGGACATGACCACGAAGGCGTTCGATCCGGCATTGGCGGCACGGTCCGCCATCTACGGCTTCCCGACCCAGCTCCCACGCGCGGAGAACATCAGCCGGCAGTACTTCACGGGGTACATGGAGTTTGAAGAAATTCCGGCCTGATGGCTGCAGCGGCAGTTGGCACTATGCTGTAGCGCATCCACTTGAGGAGGTTGTGACCATGGATGCCGGGCAGAGAGTCGCGCTCGCTGTGATAGGGGTTGTTGTTCTTGGAGCCGCAGCTATGTGGCTTGTCATTGGCGGTAGTTCGCCAACGGATAGTCGTGAACGAGTGTCAAAGGTTGTGCCCGAGGCAGCAGCAGTATCTGCGGTCTGCGTGCGTGCCGTCGAGTCGCTTGAATCGTCCGGCGAAGCCCGATCTGGTCGGGTTGATTCGAGGGGGGCAGATGTTTTGGTCGATGAGCGGTGGGCTGCTATGAGTTTCAGCACCCAACAATTCAACGCTCGATGCCTATCCAACTATGGCGCCGGTTCCTCTGAAAAGTGGATCGTCCGCATTAGGTTCATCAACCAGCGAACTGGTGTCGTCTATGGCGTCTTGGAGGGAGACCAGTACTCGATCCCTTGACCTGAACTGACCTCAATCTGACTTCAAAGAGCCCCGCATTGCGGGGCTTTTTTATTGAGAAATCTATGAGCCTCTACACCCTCACGGTTGATCTACTTGCCAAGACCGGCTCCTTTGAAAAGGGGATGACCAAGGCAGAACACGTTGCGGCACAGCGCTCGGCCGCGATCCAGCGGACCTTGTCCGAAGTGGGCACTGCAGTGGGAACCGCGCTGGGCACCGCGGCTGCCGCAGCCGGCACAGCGGTAGTCATGTGGACGCGTCAGGTTGGCGACCTCGCGGTGCAGTACGAGAGGTTCGGCCAGCTGTCGGGCACCACCTCCCAACAGTTTCAGAGGATGGCGGCAGGCGCCAGCTCCGTTGGGATCAGCCACGAAAAGCTGGCCGATATCCTCAAGGACGTGCAGGACAAGATCGGCGACTACATCCAGACGGGTGGTGGCGCCATGGCTGACTTCTTCAACAACATCGCGAAGGGTGCGGGTGTGTCTGCAGAGCAGATGCGCAAGCTGTCTGGCCCAGACGCGCTCGGACTGTACTTCAAGAGCCTGGAGCGGGCCAACTTGTCGCAGACCGAGCTGACCTTCTACATGGAGGCTATCGCCAGCGACTCTGCGATGCTGATCCCGCTGCTTCGCAACAACAGCGCTGGGTTCAAGCAATGGGGCCAAGCTGCCGAGGCCGCTGGCGCGATCATCGGCAACGACACGACCAAGGCGATGAATGATCTGCGCCGGGTAACCCAAGAGGCGGACCTCGCCTTCATGGGCGTCAAGGTTCAGGTGGCCGAGGGCGTAATCCCGACCCTGACCGAGCTGAACAAGCTGCTGCATGATCCCAAGGCGCAGGAGGCCATGCACACGGCCACCAATGGCGTCATCGCGTTCGGCCAAGCCGCACTGGATGCCGCCGCAGGTTTCGGGCAGTTGGTGGTCAGCTACACCGGCTGGCTCAAATCGAAGGGGTTCATGCCGGTCAGCAATACCGATTCGCTGGAGAGCCTCGAGGCTCGGCGCGGTGCGCTGGGTGACAGCCTGAAGAACTGGACGGGTATCTTCAGCAATGACGCCAAGAAGAAGGTGCAGGGGGAGCTGGCAGAGGTGGACGCACTGATCGCCGCGTTCCCCTTCCGGGGCGTGAGCGCCACGGTGGACACCACCGCCGGTATCCCGGGCCAGCCTAAGCCCTACGAGCCGCCAAAGCTGGGCCACGAGAGCAAGACGAACGGCTCCACCGTCGACCGCCAGGCAGAATCGCTGCGACGGTATGCCGCCGAGGCAGACATGGCCGCCGCCACGATGGCCGGCCCGCTGGCCGAGGCCGAGCAGAAGCACAAGCAGCGCTTGGCCGAGCTGAACAAGGAGCTGGCCGCCGGCAACATAACGCGCGCTGCATTCAACACGTTGGAGAGGGAATCAGCGGCCCAGCTGGCGGCCACCACTGCCGAGCTCGACAAGCGTAAACGGGCTCCGCAGGCGCTGCTGGACACCATGGGCGGCGAGCTCGAGATGCTCCGCCTCATCGGACCGGCGCGGGAGCGCGCACGCCGAGAGATGCAGAATCAGCGGGATATGCAGGAGGCTATCAACGAGGCCAACGCGGCCGGTGCAGGCGTCACCGCCGACCTCCGCGATTCGCTCATGGCGCAAGCGCGCGCTGCGGCTCAGGCCAGCATCGACGCGGACAAGTATGCCGCCAGCCTCCAGCAGTGGGCGGACGTAGGCACTTACCTGGTCAGCGACACCGCCGACGCTATGGCGAACTTCGTCGCGGGTGGCCTGCGGGATTGGTCGGGCATGTGGGACGACATGAAGGACGTGGCCAAGCAGGGACTGCGCGACATTGCACGCCAGCTTCTTGAGCAGAAGCTGGTGGTTCCGATTCAAACTCGCATCCTGGACAGCATCAACGGGTTCGGCAGCGGCAACGGCATGAACCTCAACAGCTTCCTTGGTGTACTGGGTGGCAACGGCTCGGCGGCGGGTGGTCAGAATGTGGGCACTGTGGCCGGCCTGCTGTCGAAGGGGCAGGGCCTGTTCGGCTTTGGCCGCTCGGCTGGCGCTGCAGCGGGAACCCTGACCGGCTTCGGAGACGTGACGAGCATGGCCGGCATGACCGGCTCCAGCTTCTCGGGGCTGATCGGCGGCGGCAGCGCGAGTGCGGGAGCGGGGGCGGCGGGGGCGGCAAGCTCCGCGGCAGCGGCGGTGCCGATCATCGGCTGGATTGTGGCCGGCATGATGAAGAACGCGCAGCTGTTCGACCAGGGCTGGAACATCGCCAATGGCGAGAGCTGGGCCGGCAAGATCGCCACGGCCGGCGCGGTGGGTATGGCCGACAAGGCGTTCAGGGGCATCGGCTTCAACGACAAGATTGCCTCGATCCTGTCCGGGTCGAGCATCCACGCAAAGCTGTTCGGTCGGCAGGCGCCGAAGGTCACCGGGCAGGGCATTGTCGGCAGCTACGGGTTCGGAGGGTTGGACGCGCAGAGCTACGCGGACATCAAGGCAAAAGGCGGCCTGTTCCGAAGCGACAAGAAGTGGACGCAGTACGGCGCGCTGGATCCGGGGATCGACCGGACGTTCGATATGGCTGCCCGGCAGGTGCGTGGCGCGGCGACTGATCTGGCCAAGCAGCTGGGCGTTGATCTGACCACGCAGCTCGTCGCTGTCCGGGTCGACCTGGGCAAGCTCCAGCTGTCGGCGGACTCTTCGGAGGCCAAGGCGCAGCTGGAAGCCTACCTCGTCGACATGACCGACAGGCTGTACACCGAGGCGGTAAAGGCGGCGGGGTTCGGCGGCCAACTGGATGGGTACTTCGAGGCGTCGGACGTGTTCACCGCGCTCAGTGCGTCGATTGCCCTGGCAGTCGGCAACGCCGACGAGCTGGGCCGCGCGCTCAACGGGCTGGAGGTCGACAAGGTCAACAAGGCGGTTGACTACTTCCAGGACCTTGCCAGTGTCGCCGGCACGGATCTGGCCACGCAGGTGGAGAAGGTGACCGGCTTGCTGGGGAACTACGCCAGCCTCATGGCAGACGTGAGCACGCAGCTGATGACCGCCAACCTGACGCAGTACCAATCGCAGGCGCTGGCCATCGAGCGGACCTATCGCCAGCAGGTGAAGTCGGCCAACGACTACGCCAAGGCGCTGGGGCTGTCCGGCGCCCGAGCGGAGGACCTGGCCAAGATCGAGGCCCTTCGTGCCACGAACATGGGCAAGCTGCAGGCGCAGATCGACAAGGACAAGAAGGCCATGCAGTACGGCCTGTCGATCAGTGAACTTTCGCCGCTGACGGACCAGGAGAAGCTGGGCGAGGCGATGAAGGAGCTGGAGCGGGCAGTGTCGGGCGGGGACTCCAGCGCGGCGCAGGCGGCCGCTCAGGCGGCTCTGGGCTTTGGTCGGAACCTCTACGCCAGCGGGCAGGACTACAACAGCCTGTATGGCCAGGTGACCGGGCTGATCGATGGGATGAAGGTCGGGGATCTCGACCTGCAGGACGGCACCAGCATGGGGGCGCTGGCGGACGCCATCGAGGCGCTGCCTGACAACTTCAGCCGTGCCGTGTTCGACCTGGTGGTGAACAACGACGCCCAGACCCAAACCACCGCCGCTATCCAGCAGAGCAACGCGCTGCTTGTCGAACAGAACCAGCTGCTCCGCCAGCTCGTGTCCACCACCACCCAGGGCGTGCGCAACGCCAGCAGCACGGCGCTGCGCGAAGCACTCAACGCGAGGTAATCAGCAATGCAAGCAAGGAAACTCACGCTGGTGGAAATCGGCGTGGGCGCGCTGCCGTCCGCGTCTCCGGTGGCGCCGCGCTTCTCCACGTGGTTCCCGGTGCCCTTCAGGTCGCCGGACGTGCCGCCGACAACCGGGGTCAACCCGACCCCGGTTGCTGATGGTGTCGTCCTTGAATGGGACGCCGTCGATCTGGAGGGGGTGATCTACGTCATCTCGCGCAGCGAGAGCCAGAACGGGCCGTGGACGGAGATCTTCCGGACGACTGAAACCCGCTACGTCTACAGCGACGGTAGCGGCAAGACGTGGTGGTTCCAGATCACCCCAACCGTGCGCGGCAAGCCCGGTACGGGGACCGTGGTGGGCGTTACCCCGCCCACCACTTCGGCGGACCTCAGCGAGCAGCAGGCGAAGCTGGCAGCGGAGGTCAACGCTCGCATCCAAGCAATCGCCGATGAAGCGGCTGCGCGCGCTGCGGGGCTGGCCCAGGCTGCTGCGGACCTGGTCGCGGAGGCATTGCTGCGCCAGCAGGGCGTGAACCAGGCCATGCAGGCGGTCAGCGCGGAGGCGCAAGCGCGGATCGAAGCCATCCTGAACGAGAAGATGGCTCGGGAGGCTGCGATCACGAGGGAGGAGCAGCTGCGGCAGAGCGCCGATGAATCGTTGGCGCGCGCTGTGTCGGAGGTCGCCGCGGGCAGCGGGACGCAGTTCGACAGCATCAAGCTGTGGCCGTTCAATCAGACCACGGAGGGCTGGACCGGGAACGGTGCTCCAACGCTGGTGGACGGCTGGCTGCGGCCCGCCAACCACGCCACCGCGCCGTGGGTGCAGTCGCCTGTGGCGCTGGCCGTGGACGGCAGTGCATACCGCTTCGTGAAGTTGCGCGTTAAGCGGGTCGGCTCGCCGACGTGGAGCGGATTTCTGCAGTGGATCACCACAACGGACCAGGCGTGGAACACGCAGAAGCGCGCCACCATTGCGGAGCCGGCGTGGGACGTGAACGGCGTGGCCACCGTCGACGTGCAGGACATTGCGTGGTGGCCGGCTACGGTCGATGCGATCCGCCTGCAGCTGGGTGCCTCTCAGACGGTGTCCAACTACTACCTGATCGACTACATCGCCGTTGGTCGGCCGCAGCCTGGCGCGTCTGTGGCACTGGTTCAGGAAGAGACGCAGGCCCGAATCACCGCCGACGCCGCCGAGGCCAGCCAGCGGACTGCGCTGGCCGTCCAGATGCGGGGCAACTACACCGGCACGGACCCGGCCCAGCTGACCGCAGGGCTTGCCTACGAGGAGCTGCGCGCTCGCGTGGCAGCGGACTCGTCTCAGGTGCAGCGCATCAGCACGATGGAAGCCCGCATGCCGGCGGGAAGCGGCGCCCTCGCGACAAGCGCCCGGGTGGACGCCCTGCAGGAAGCAACCGCAACCACCACCAATGCGCTGGCGCAGTCGATTACCACGATCAACGCCACGCTGCCGGCAATGATCGTGCAAGGCAGCAACCACGTGCTGAACGGTACGTGGGAGTCCGGCCGCGACGTGGGCTGGACGTACCTCAATCCGGGAACGACGCTGAATGTCGTCAACGAGGGGCGCAGCGGCCTGTGCCTGCGCGTGGATGGCGGTACGGGGGTGCGGCAGGCACTGGTCAACGGCAACGCCAACGTACCGGTTGTCCCCGGCCGGACCTACCGCGTGAGCTGCTGGTACAAGACGACGCCCGATTACAACGGCACGTCCAGCAACGGGAAGCTGCGACTGGGCAACCAGACCGGTGGCCAGATCGGCAGCAACACCTTTGGCGCCAACCGCGTGGATTGGACGTACACCGAGCGTGTGCACACGGTGCCGACGGATGGCAGCGTTACCGCCTATCGGTTGGGAATCCTGGCAGACAACACCACGGGCACCCTGTGGGTTGACGACGTAATGATCGAGGAGGTGACCGAACTCATAGCCAATGCACAAGGATTGGTTGCACTGACGAACACGGTCACGCAGCAGGGGCAGCAGATCACGGCTCAGGCCGGCTTGATCAGCGCCCTGCGCACCGACGTGGACGGAAAGGCGAGCAATTCGGCTCTGCAATCGTTGCAGTCGCAGGTAACCCTGCAGGGCAGCGATATCACCAGCCTGGGCCAGTCCGTCACCAACATCACCGCTTCGCTGAACAGCATCGGCGGCGATAATCAGTTGGCGAACAGCGGCTTCGAGCTGGGAACGGCCGCAGGCTGGACCGCCGGCAGCGGGAGCGTTGGAAGCGCAGTCTTCACCCGCACGCTGGTGGATTCGAGCCTGCCCGGCAGTACCAAGGCGTACCGTCTGGCGATGAGCGGCCTGGCCACCAACGGCTATGGCGAGATCGTCAGCAATGCGTCGATCAAGGCAGCCAAGGTTGAGCCAGGCCGGAAGGTCACGTACTCGGCCTATGTTCGCGGCACGCCGGGCGCGCGATTCTTCATGCAGATCGCATGGGTGAACGCAGAGGGCGGGGTGATCAGCTACACCGGTACGCCCAGCAACGCGGATTGGGTGGTGCCGGCGGAGACCTGGACCCGGATGGTTTTCGTTCCGACCAATCCGGCCCCGGCAAACGCGGTGGCCGCGCGCTGCTACCTGCGCTGTTACGGCACTGGCGCGGCCGATCAGTGGGTGGAGTGGGACAACGTCCAGCTGCAGGTTGGCTCGGTGGCCACCGGCTACATGCCTTCCATGGATGAGCTTTCGATCCAGACGGCCACCAACGCCAACGCCACTGCCACGCTCTCCGGCACCGTCACCCAGCAGGGCCAGCTGCTCACGTCGCTCGGCCAGTCGGTTACCACCGTCAACGCACAGTTGCAGAACGTGGGCGGTGACAACCTGCTTCCCAACAGCAGCTTTGAGAACAGCACCGGAGCTACCACCGTCCCTACCGGGTGGAACGTGGAGTCGGCAGCACCCGCCGTGGCTATCAGTTATGTCGGCTCACCTCTCACTGGTGGTGGCCGCGCTGTACGCCTCGATGCCACGACAACGGCAGCTAATCAGTGGATCGGCCTCAACATCCCGGATAGCAATGCGGGTGCCACGCTGCCGCGCATCCGTCCGAACACCGACTACATGCTGACCAGCTACGTGCGCGGTACGGCTGGCTGCACGGTCCAGGTCATCGCGCAATGGCGCAATGCGCAGAACGGTGTCGTGGGGACCACTACGCTGCCGCCCGTCGCACTTTCGGGCGAGTGGCAACGTCTGAGCCTGCCCGCGCGCACAACCGCCGCTGCCGCTGACCGCGTGCGCGTGTATGTGGGTCGCATTACTTCCCCTACCGCGCAGCCGATCTTTGTCGAGATCGACAACGTGATGCTGCAGCAGGGGGAGATCGCTACCAACTGGGTGCCCAGCGGCAGCGAGACCGCCACGCGGACTGCTGCCAACGCCGCGGCGATCAGCGCGCTGACCACCACCGTTACCCAGCAGGGCACGAAGCTCGACGCAACCGCGGAGGATCTCTCGCAGCTGAAAACGCAGGTGGGCAATGTGAGTGCGACGGCTTTCAGCCAGATGCAATCGACGGTCCAGCAGCACGACGGCCGGATCGCAGCTAACTCCCTGTCAATTCAGGGTTTGCAGGCCGAGATGGAAGGGATGCCGCCTGCCTCAGTGGTGCAGAAGATGGAGGCCAGCATCGGCGTTATCGGCGGGTCGCCCAACCTGCTGGGCAACGCCTTGCTGAAAAGCCTGGATGGATGGGGCTCCTGGTGGTCGGGAGACAACACTGGCGTCGGAAGCCGGTACGCTGCCAGCTGGCAGAGTGATGGCGGCATTCCCTGGGGCAATTGGGGACTGATCATCACGGGCGCAACCAAGGCCGGCATCGCGCAGGTGTGGGGCCAGGATGTGCCCATCAAGGGTGACGAGGAGTATGTGTTCTCTGCCTACGTAAGCGGCTACGGCTGGGGCGCAGCGCTGGTGGTGGAATGGCTGGACGCGGCTGGGGCGACTGTCGGCGTCCCGATGGCAAGCCAGGAGGTTTATCCCATCGCCGCCGGCGGACCCAGAATCAGCGAGTACACGCGAATTTCGATTCGCGGCAGGGCCCCGGCGGCTGCTGCCCAGGCGCGTCCGATCCTGCGCTACTACGTGAAAGCGGGTGCCACCAACGGCTTCATCCGTATGGTGCAGCCGCAGCTGGAGGTTGCCACACCAGGGCAGGCCAGCCCCAGCGCTTTCAATGTGGGCGGCAACGAAGCCCGCGCCTCATGGTCGGTGGACGTTCGCAGCGACGGCAAGATTGCTGGCATCCGTGTTGATTCCCACAACGGTGTTAGCTCCTTCGATGTGCTTGCCGACGTGTTCCGTGTGTCTTCGCCTTCGGGTGGGCGGCGCACTGAGTACAGCGATGGCAACTGGCGCTGCTACGATGAGAACGGGGTCATGCGGGCGCGCTTCGGCGTCTGGGGTAACTGAAATGGGGCGGCCTTGCGGGGCCGCCCCTCATTCTTCTGGAGGTGTTCTATGCCCGCAGGATTTGAGGCGTTCGGCCCGCAGGGGCAGCTTGAAGTATCAGTGACCTCGCGGATGACGCGGCTGCTCGGCAGGGTCACTTCCGCGCAGAACGGGTCGTCACAAGAGCCTGCCTTGGCACAGGGCCAGCCCTTCTACTTTCCGGTGTTGGATCAGAATGGGCTGATGTATCCAAGGGAGTTCGGGCAGGTGACGTTCAGCGGAACCACGATGTCTTGGGGCTTCAACTCGGACTTCTACTTTGGGACCTACTGATGGCAGAGGCCGGCTTTGAAATCCGCAACACCAACGACAACGTCATCATCGACTCGACGTTCTTCAACTATGCGCTGATCAGTAAGCACACGCTGGTATTCGAGACAGCCGGCGGGCCGGTGAGCGGTGGCTACGGCAATCAGGCGTTTCTGACTGTGCAGGGTGACGCCCCCATTGTGGCGGCACGGTGCGCGCATCCGTTCACGGTCAGCCGTGCCCGGCCGGTGGCCGGCGGGTTCGAGTTCGGCTTCATCAGCCGGCACGGTGCCGGCGCTGCGCCTGGCGACACTATCGAGGTGTTCGTGTTCGACAGGCCGCACGCGACCGGCCTATATGGCATGCAGACGTTCGACGCACAGGGGCGCATTGTCTACGACTCAACGCGCAAGTACATGCGGGTAGTGGACTTCCGGACGACCCCTGGTGTTTCGCCCAACGCGCAGGTGCGGTTTGCCGGCAGTGGGCAGTACGCCTACGTCGTGACTCGACCGGCGTACCGCTGGAGCGGCGTTCAGGCTACGCCTACTTCGCCTTGGCAGTGGGCTTGCTCTGCTGGGTTCGTCTACTCGCGCAGCGACGGCTACGATCTGCAAAGCTGGAACAGCGGCGAAGGGACCTATGCGGCCTTCGGCAACCCCGCGCCGGTTGCTGCCGGCAGCGGCATGGATGTGATGGTCGTGGACGTGAGCGGCCTGTAGCTATCACGCTTGATGAACGCAGGCTGCGGACAAATGGCGCCCATGTGCTATTCCGCCCAGATCACCGCCGCCTACCTTAAGACCGCCATGGCGATCGTTGATATGACCGTCTATCGAGACACGGGAGCGGGTTTGGCGTAAGGATGTGGGCTTTGCCAGATGGTGGACCCGAGTATCGTAGAGGATACTCAAACCGACTATGAGCAAGAGGATCAACCGTTGAGCGCTTCCATGCTTCCGAGAATTGTCGGTTTCGATGTGCCGCAGCTACATGAGCGCGTCGATTCCTCTACTGATGAGGCCATCATTGCTTTGTTGGATCTTGCGCCAGGAGCCCGCTGGACTGAACTCTTCGTGAGGAAGTGCGAGGCGCTGGCGTCTCAGCTCTCCTTGGCAGAAGTCCGAGTTGAAGGCTCCAGGATCTATTTTTACGGGTCAATCAGCGACTCAAGAGCGCTCGCCGATTCGGTCATGTCCATCGTTCACGTGCTGAATGATCAGCTCATGCGAGAAGGGAACGAGGCAGCCTCGCGGGAAGAAAACTCCTAGGAGCAAGAGAGGCGCGACCAGCATTGACCTGCAATCTCCGCTGCGCCAGGGTGACCACGAAGACTGGATCGGGCCGCAAGTCTGCCCTCGAGGTCGTCCAGCCATTCTGCGTGTGTTCCATGCGGGTCTCTGACGTAGATGTCACATGCGATCCGGATGACGGGGTCAACCTCATGGCGAAAGCTAACAGCAGGCAGGGCACCGGAGTTGAATGCCAACCCCCAGTGGGTGAGCTCGCGTTCGACGTCAACGAAATCCTTGTTCCTCATGCGTTCCATGTTCTGCTCCTCTCGGCCCTGCACTGTACACCCTTTAGAACACCTGCCTGTTCATGACACTTGTTCATAGTTGCGCCAATTCGGTACGGCTGCGTAACGCGCTGGGGGCCACTGTGGGATGGCAGCAGATGGCTGCATCGGAGTAAGACATGAACAATTCTCCCCAGAACCAGAATGACCGTTCCAATTCGGATGCCGAGAAGAAGCAGTCTGGTCAGCAGGACGAAGTGAAAGGAGATGAGCTTGGCGGCGAAGGGGCGGGCGGAAAGCAAGGCCGGCAACAGCAAGAGCCTGACAGCAAGGATCAGGACCAGCCAACGTCTGGCAATGACCAGAAGGGCAGCGTCGGTAGCGGCAGTCGACGTTGATGCGTAGGGGTGGCCGCGCCTAGCGCGGCTTCTTCGAGACCACAGGAGACTGGGCTGAAATGTCGTCGCATTCCCGGGCTGTAAGCTTGATGACAAAAATTATGTACCAGTCGCGTCCGGAGGGGACAACCACGATGGCTCAGTGCCGGACCTGCCGAGGACAGAGCCCTGGGGGAATGGAGTGTGCTCGATGCCTGACGGAGAAGCTAGGTGAAGCGATCCGTAATCGGGGAGCGGCTTTTAGTTGGCTTGAGTCATTTCGACGGGTGCAGCAAGACGAAGCACACGTGTTCGCATGCGCAAAGCGAGTCGATGCGCCAATCTAGTAGCTGTCGCATTCGGGCCTGACATCGAACAAGCGTATGCTCGGTAAAGCTGGGAGCAACGCTATGAATTTCCCGATATGTATCTACGATAGAACGGGTACTGGACTCCGACTTCCTCTCGGGTGGTGGATTGATCTGCAGTCAGATCTCCCCGCTCTAGTTAACGGTAGTGAGCGCATAGTTCTACCGCGTTCCTCGAAAGATGAGCGCCCTCGCCTGGATCCTGAGGTTCTTAGCGATCTGTATAGACGAATCAGGGGCTCGCAATGGCTAGGCTAGATCAAGTTCGATCGCTAGGGGTGCGCTGGCTGTTCTTCCGACTTCGCAACGGTCAGTCAATCAGCCCTGCCAGGCTGATGTCTGTATGGTGCGAGGCTACCGAATCAACCGAGTGTGCAGTTCGCCGCGAGATCATCGACGGCGCTGGCTACGTGTATGCCCTCTATGCTCCAAATGGACTGCGCTCTCCTCGTCGCGTGGAGCTGCGTATGAGGGCACTCCTGGAGCAGGCAGGATATGCCTTCACGATGGGGACCCTGGCTGGTAGGCATCCGGGCGACGGCTAAGGTCCGGGGCCGTTCCCAATGGCTCGACATTGCGCCGATCTCTATCACTTTGAGGTATGGCTTGGTCGTGCTAGCGGTTGGCAGATAGGCCGAGGTTCCGCTCGCTCTAGGCAGCCCGTGGTGCCGGGCCGCCGTCACTCAGAATGTGGTCGCACTCCACTAAGCGGGCATTGCTGGCCATTTGCCTGGCGCCGCACTTTCCACAAGTCAGAACCGTGCCGCCGGGCGTTGACTCAAGGTCGGCTCCCGCGGAGCGCGTGACGTGGGTACAGCGGGTGCATTGCACAGCCAAGCTCGAGATGTAGGCGATTCGCCCCTGTTCATCGAGCACTACCTGTATATCCACCACGTAGAACAATCCTGTGTCGGGCATGGCCGCAAACCCCCGTAGGTCGGCGCGATTGTGCGCCGCCTGACGCGTTAGTCCAGTGATGACCTTCCCTGTTCACCACCAGCTGTCGATGAACTGTTCATCACGCCGCATTGATTCATCACTCTCGCGTTCGGCAACGGCTGCTATGGTTGATGGCCCATGGAGGAGGTAAGCCATGCCTATCCGGGCGGTTGTATACGTGAGCGGAGCCAGCGATGAGATCGCTGGCGACAAGTTGGGCCTTTCCAACGGTAAGCTCGACCATATTGTGGACGATGCAGCCCGGTTCAACCGCGACGCTGGCTTCACAGGGGTTCTGCTGTTCGACGGCGAACGCTTCCTCAAGTACCTGGAGGGGCCGGAAGACGGCTTGTCGGTTGCTTACTCCCGTGTGCTGGGCGCGAGCAGTCACGACGGCATCGTGGAACTGCAACGTGGCAGGGTTGGTCAACGCCGGCTTCCGTTTTGGCCGATGCGCTGGCTACCTGTTGAACCGGCAGAGCTGCGCGGTATCGCCCGGTCGGGCTGGACCAGTTTCAGCCAGCGCGGTGCTGAGGACAGCGTCACCGCAATGGATATGCTCGTCCGCCTTGTCGAGCCTTACGCGGTCGCTGCATAACTACCGAGGCGAAGTCTATCCGCCTGCAATCTGTTCTGTTAGCACTACAAGAGACTGCTGGAACGCGGCGCAGAACAGGGGGCCGCTGTCGTGCTGATGTGCAGCCGTGATACCGGGCAACAGCGTTGTCCAGGCAGCCGCGAGACGTTCTGGTTCGGGGTGTGTGAGCACAGACACTCTGATGGCGTATTCCATTGCCTTGAGGTAACCACGATGTGCCTCCAGGCCAGCTTCGCAGGCGCCAAGGCGTTCTAGGATCTCTTCGATCGGTGTCGTCATGATGGTCCCTATGGACTGAGGTAGCCGAGGCGGTCATAGTTCGCGGCGACCCATGGAGTCGCCCTATGAGCATCCTCAACGTTTTGCTCAGTCGTGACCAGCTTGTTATCGCAGTCGATACGCTCGCCGAAGATGCGCTAACCGGCGCCCATTCGAGGGGCGCCAAGATGCTGTTGATTCCCCAGCACAACCTCTTGCTGGCCGCGCGAGGATCAACCCAGTTTTTCCTCCGGATCTACGAGCTTGCCCTGCAGGCGAGCTTCCGCGCCGAGTTCACGGTCGAACAGTTGAGCGCGGAATTCGGCCAGGTGATTGACCAGCTGTGGCCGAACTATGAGAAGGCGGTAGCCGATGCAGGTCTGCCGATCGAGCAATTGGGAACGGAGATCGTGCTGGGTGGCTGGTCTCCGCAGCACGGCCGGATGATCGCCACGGCGTATTCGAAGAGCGGTAGCGGGCAACCGGCGCTCGTGCAGTCCATAACCGGCCAGCTGGCGTCGCCAGGCGAGCCGCTGAAGACAGTTCTGCCGAGCATGGCCCAGGCCGAGCTGCTGGTCGCCGGGCGGCTGCAGGCGAGCTACCTCAATGAGCGGATGGGCCGGCAGGTGGCCGGCGGCCGTCTGCTGATTGGCTTTCTTCAGCAAGGTCAGGCGGTCATCAAGGATCTAGGGAAGATCTAGATCTCTTGGCTCCAGTCCAGCAAGGGCGAGAATTCGGTCTTGCCTCGTCTGCTCACGCCAGTGGATCCAAGCTTGGCCGTCGCTCAGAAGTCCTTGGGCATTGCAGGCTGGGCAGGTGAGCTGGACTCCTTCTTTCACATCCAAAAGTCCGCATCCGCGTGACATTCGGGACTCGTCTCCGCAAGCGTTGCATTTGGATTGGATTGAATCGACACGCTCGATCGTGCCGTTGAGATGCAGCAGAGGACGGATCCGAAGGATCCGGAAGGTGGCTGGGGAGGTCATATGTCTTGCCTGGAAGAGGGCTAGACACGGGGGCGAAGGATTTCGCGCCGAAGAGAAGCCAGGTGGGTCAACCATACAACGTGAATTGTTAAGAACTCACGCCTCACAGATTCTTGTACAGCGAAGCGGCTCGTTTCAGGCAGCTTGGTTTGTGTGGAGATCGCTGTTAGTGGGCGTGGCTGGTGAACTGGGAGAGCAAGCGATCTCGCCGACGCATATCGAGCCAGTGGTTCCATATCTCCAGCTCGTCCATGAGAGCCAGAGCGCCACAGGTCGGGCATGTCAACAGGGTTCCGCCCTGGCCATGGCGACATCCGATGCCGCTAACCAGTCTTGATAGCGTTGCGCAGGCGGCGCACGTGGCGTCGAGCGAATGGAGTCGATCCACTACGCCGCCTCGAGTGAAGATCGGTTGGACCGCGTGGATCCTGAAAGCTCGGGGAGGATGCATGTCCAATGCCGGTCAGGGGCTGGACACGGGGGCAAAGGATTTGCACCGGAGAAGAGCCAAGTACGGCCAGTCTTGCATGGCGCTGTGAACAGTTCATCAAACCGGCCGCGACTGCTAGATCGGGCCGGGAAGTCGCAGCCTCTGAGATGTGGGTCCGTATCCTCCCGGCCATGCTTCCTTCGTACGTCCACCAAGGTTTCCGCACCACCCTACGCCCGTCCGGCTGGGTCCAGACCGGTGAGCGCTGGGCGCTCTGGTACAACGGCCGGGAAACGGCCAGCGTTGTCCCCGATGGTGGTGTCGGCGTGCGCCTGTGGATGGAAGGCCAGAAGATGTGGCAGGTGAAGGAAGTGCGCGCGGCGAGCATCCGGCAGGCGAAGCGGTATGCCGAGCGCTGGTGCGCGGCCAGGCTCTATCCCAACCTTCCCCTGCGCGAGGCCGTCGCCCGATTGACGGACAGCACCCCGATCCAACTGCCGCCGCCACTGCCTGGCCTGCCGCCTACGCGCGAGCAGCAGCAACAGGCGCGGCGCCTGGCTGAGTCTGGGGCGATGGATCTGACACGGATCAAGGACGCGCTGGAGCCTCGTCGACCGCCGAAGGAGACCAAGCCCAGGGCGAGGGATCCCATGAAGGCGTGGGTCAGGGCAGGTAGAGAGCAGCTGTCCCGCGCTCGAATCTGATCCCCCGTTCAGGGGAGGCGGTCGCCGCTGATTGCTTGCCACACTTGCCCTTTCACTAGAGAGAGCCACGATGAGCGCCAGCAATCGCAAGACCGCCAGCTTCGGAGTGCCGTGGGAGTCGGCCTATGGGTACGTCCAAGCCGTCCGCGTTAACAACACGATCTTCGTGTCCGGACAGCTGTCCCATACGCCGGAGGGGCAGTTGGTCGCCCCAGCAGAGTTGGGGGCGAATGGCAAGCCCGCCAACTTCGACACCATGGAAGCCCAGATGAGGCGCACCTACGAGAACGCGCAGGTGCTGCTGGCAGAGCTGGGTGGGTCGATCGCGGACGTGGTCGAGGAAACGCTGTTCGTCATCGACGTTCCGGCCGCTTTCGCGGCCAGTAGCAAAGTCCGGCCGGCCGTGTATGGCCAGCCGGTGCCGCAGGTGGCCAGCAACCTGATCGGGGTCTCGGCGTTGGCCTTCCCCGAGCAGCTGATTGAGATTGCCTTCCGGGCGGAAGTCCAGGGTTAAGGCACTATGTGGGCGGGGCTTGCTCCGCCCGTTCCTTGCGGTGAGTAGGCCACCGATGGTTCCTACGAGCGCCTCGGCCCGGACAAAGCCAGGACGATCTCCGGCGTGCCGTACGCTACTTCTCCGCAGCGGGCTTGGCGCGGGGCTTCAATCTGAAGCTCACGCCCATCCGGTTGATCGCGTTCATGGCCGCAATGGTGAGCGTGAGGTCGACCAGGTCTTTCTCGCCGAATACTGCGGCTACTTTTTCGTACGCCTCATCAGATGCATGGGTTTCGCTCACGAGCGTCACTTCCTCTGCCCATGCCAGTGCGGCGCGCTCTTGTTCCGAGAATAGATAGGCGGCCTCGTGCCAAACAGGTAGGAGAGCGATTGTGTCGAACGGCATGCCTTCCTTAAGCAGATCACGGGTATGAATGTCGATGCAGTGGGCGCAGCCGTTTAGCTGCGACACACGCAAAAACACCAGATGCACCAGTTTCGGCGGCAGAGAGGTGCCCGCGGTCACAAAGTGATGCAGTTGCCCCACGGCTTTGGCGCCCTCGGGAGAGACTACGAACCAGTTCGCTCGATTCATTTTAATGGGTCCTTTTCGGGTATCTGTGGGGCCGGAATCGCCCCACCCGAAGCAAGGACGCCGACGGGCAGCAGTTCGTGACACCTGCCTAGGCTCGTCGCGATCCGCTGCATGTACGCTCGCCGAGAAGGGGATGCTGGCCGTGGGGCGCTAGATACGGGGCGCGGCGGGGAGCACCCGGAGAAGATCCTCGATTGGCGGGACAGGGAAGGGGAATTGGCTGAAGGGGGGATCGCATCGCCGCCGTTCGGATGGCGTCGGGTAGAGCCGCCATATGCACCCTATCAACTCGTAAGTGATTGATTGCTAGTGTCGCAATCGACACTTTTGGGGAGCTTCATTGTTATGAAGATTCCTTGCCAATCAACGAGATGGGCCGAACAGTAACGATGCCTGGGGGGCAGAGGGTCGTCGGTTCGAATCCGGCCGTCCCGACCACTGTGATGAAACAGAAGGCCCGCGCAGCGATGCGTGGGCTTTTTTGTGGGTGAACCGATGGGCGATGCGGCCGTGTACGCCAGCCCATGCGTGACCGACATCCCGTATCATCGCTGCACATCCGATCGCATCGGCTTCTCCTTCCGCCTCTCTTCCGCGTCCGCTGGCGCAGCATGTGGCTGCGGTCACGGGCGTGCAGCGGGTCCGTGGAGGTGGATGCGCGGACCACGACGACCACAGGGGGTTGCGTTGATCAGCAGTACCGTCATTGATCGCTCGGCTGAGGCAGGTGCCGCCGAGGTGCAGGTCCTGGACACCACGTTCAAGGGCAAGCACGTCTTTGTCAGCTGGGGCCTGCGTGGGCCCGAGTTGACCCGCAGTGCCGACCCGGCCGCAACGGTGGCTGCGCGCCGCGCATTGCAGGCCGTTTCCCGGCACAACGAGGGGCCGCGCAGCCCCGAAGTGTTTATTGCCAACCAGTCGGCGGTGGCGATCACGGTCTATCGCTTGTTGACCGAGGCGCGGTCCGGGGATGCGATCTTCTTCCTGTGCGACTCGCAGGCGGTGGTGGATTGGCTGGTCACGGCGCTGGAAGTGCGGGGGGCGGACTGATCGCGTCCGCGCCGGCTGTCTATCCCGCCAGCGCGGCGTCAACCGCCGCCAGGGCGTGCAGGGTGGTGGTGTCGAACAGCGGCACCGCACTATCTTCCGGGCGCACCAGCAGCATGATTTCGGTACAGCCGAGAATGATCGCTTCGGCACCACGCGCCACCAGCCGCGCGATCACGTCGGCGTAGACCTGTCGCGAGCGCTCGCTGACCACGCCGGCGATCAGCTCCTGGTAGATGATGTCGTGGACCTGCTGGCGATCTTCGGCCTCGGGTACCAGCACTTCCAGCCCGAAGCGACCGGCAAGGCGTCCCCGGTAGAAGTCCTGCTCCATGGTGAAGGCCGTACCGAGCAGGCCCACCCTGCGCCAACCGGCCGCCACGATGGCGGTGGCAGTCGGGTCGGCGATGTGCAGCAGCGGCAGCGGGCAGGCTGCTTCGATCTGCGCGGTCAGCGCATGCATCGTATTGGTGCAGATCAGCAGTACATCGGCGCCGCCGGCCTGCAGGCGCTCTGCCGCATCCACCATGTGCCGCGCAAGCGCATCCCAGTCGCCGTCGTGCTGCAACTGCTTGATCGGAGCGAAATCCACCGACCACATCAGCAGCTGCGCCGAGTGCGCGGCCCCCAGGCGACGGCGCACCTCTTCGTTGATGAGGCGGTAGTACTGCGCCGAACTCTCCCAGCTCATGCCGCCGATCAGGCCCAGGGTCTTCATGTGCCGCTCCAGATGGGGAGGCGCCATTGCAGCACAGGCGGGCGGCGATGTCGCCGCGACCGCTGACAGGCGCGATAATGCGGCCATCGATGATCGAGGGCAGGGTGATGGGCGAATGCTGTGGCTGCGGCAGGACGATGGACCTGGCGGCGATGCAGGCGCGTCACCGCCGCGTGCTGCGGATCGTGCTGCTGGTCAACCTTGCCACGTTCGCGATGATGGTGCTGGCTGCCTGGTACAGCCATTCTTCGTCACTGCTGTCCGGTGCGCTGGATAATCTGGGCGACGCGGCCACCTATGCGCTCAGCCTCGCGGTGGTGGGTGCGGGCATCGTCGCCAAGGCACGTGTGGCGCTGTTCAAGGGGCTGCTGATCCTTGCCGCAGCGGTGGCCGTGGCGGTGCAGATCGGTTGGCGCCTGCTGCATCCGGAGGTGCCGCTGTTCGCCAGCATGGGCTTGGCCGCCCTGCTCAATCTGGCAGCCAATGCACTGTGCCTGTGGCTGCTCACACCCTATCGCAACGATGACGTCAACCTGGCGTCCGCCTGGGAGTGCTCGCGCAACGATCTGTACGAGGGCTCGGCGGTGCTGCTGGCTGCAGGGCTGGTGGCGCTGTTCGGTGCGGGCTGGCCCGATCTGCTGGTGGCGGCCGCACTGCTGGTGCTGTTTCTGCGGTCGGCGATGCGTGTGCTGGGTACGGCGTGGTCGGAGCTGCGCGCGGCACGGCAGGTTCATGCGTGAGTGGCCGCCTGTAACCGTCGCATCGGCATCGCGCTGTATGTGACGTCGCGGTGAGCCACCGCCTATGCTGGGACGGTTCTCTTTCGTGGATGGCCGAATGTCCCTGCAGACCTGGTGGTGGTTCCTGGCTACGGTGTTCGTGCTGTGTGGCACCCCTGGACCGAACATGCTGCATATCCTCGGACGCAGCGTCGGCCTGGGATTCCGCGCCAGCCTCCCGGCCATGGCCGGCTGCCTGCTGGCCATGCTGGCGGTACTGGCGGCCTCCGCCGCCGGGTTGAGCGCACTGCTGCACTCCTCACCCATGCTGTTTGAAGTGCTGCGCTATCTGGGCGTGGCCTACCTGGCCTGGCTGGGCCTGAAAGCGTGGCGCGACAGCAGCCGGCCGGCAGCGCCGGTGGACGTTGAGGCCCCGGCGACGGTGCTGCCAGCGGACGGAGCCTGGGCGGTATTCCGCGGCGGCCTGCTGGTGGGCCTGAGCAATCCCAAGCTGCTGCTGTTCGCCACGGCGTTCCTGCCGCAGTTCGTCGATCCCGCGCGGGGTCAGGCCGTGCAGTACAGCGTCCTGGTGGCAACCTTCGCCAGCTGCGAGCTGTTCTGGTACGTGATGTATGCCGCCGGTGGCCATGGCCTGCGCCGTTGGCTCGGCCGGCCGTTCGCCCGGCGCTGGTTCGAGCGGCTGGTGGGCAGCGTGTTCCTGGCGTTCGCGGTGGCCCTGCTGCGCTTCCGGCCCCGTTGATCCGTATGCGGCTTCACGCCGCACGCGCGGCTCCCTCACGAGGCTGGCATCGGCTGCGGCCTAGGCTGATCGCACTGTTTTCAGTCCCTGTGGGGAAAGGATCGACATGATCAAGTGGGCCATCATCTTCGCCATCATCGGTGTGATCGCCGGCGTGCTCGGCTTCGGCGGAATCGCGGGTGCCGCGGTGGGTATCGCCAAGTTCCTGTTCTGGGCCGGCATCATCATTGCCGTGGTGCTGTTCCTGCTGGGCATGACCGTCGCGAAGAAGGTCAGCTAGCGGCTGCCTGCGTGGCAGCGCGCGCAGGCGTGCGCTGCCACGCGAGACGCGCAGTCTTCAGTCTTCGATACGTGCGAAACGAGGCTGTGGGCCAAGTGCGCCCGGTACCTGTTCTACGAACATGGCGTACGGTCGCACCCACAATCCGCCTTCGCCATACAGTGCGCGGTACAGCACCATCGGCTGCAGGGTCTCGCTGCTGCGCACGATGTCGATCACTTCATACTCGCCGCCCTTGAAATGGCGATAGCGGCCGCGCGCAAGCGTGGGCAGGGGACTGAGCGCCGTCATGGAGGCGGCACTCATCTGCGCGCCGGCTGTGCCGGCATCGCGCAGTAGGCGTCGATCGCCTCGGCGGTGTTGGCCAGGCCCTGCGCCTGGGCCAGTTCCCAGGGGCGCTCGCAGCGCTGGCTGCGCTCGCACCACTGGTAGCCAGCCGAGCCGATGCAGCCATGGGCATCGCGATCACCGCCGACTACGGGTGCGGAAGTGGCTGCCGCTTCGCGCACGGGCGTCTGTTGCGGTGCCGCGCAGGCGGCCAGGGCCAGCAGCATCGGCGCCAGCATGAGGGCTTTCATCGAGGACACTCCGTGGCCTAAACCACCAGTGTGCGGCGGGCCAGCAGCAGCGGCAAGCACTCAACTCATCGACGCGCGGATCAGTTCCTCGATCAGGACCAGGTAGCAGGCTGCGAAGTAGAACTTCAGCAGCGTCGAGCGCTGCGGCGGTCGGAAGGTGCGCATGTGGAAGGGGCCCCTGTTGGTGACGATAGTGTGAAGCCAAGCTGACTTCGTGACAAGAATCACGAAAGTCATGGGGTGAACGGGCTCAGGGATGTGACGAAGCGCGAATTCCGATCCGCCGGCGGGGATTTTTCGGACAAATCTGATAGGCCCTGCCTGAAGCGCTCGCTAGCCTGAACAGGTATCGGCGCTCTCACCTCATCCCGGCGCCGCGTCCATTCCCTCCGTTGGAGTCGATCATGGTGTTTACCGTCCACTGCAATGCCCAGCACTGGTTCGTGCTGGACCCCGAGGCGCGCACCACCGCCTCGTTCGCCCGCGGCGCCGACGCGTTCGATGTCGCCACCGAACTGGCCCAGGAACATCACCGCCGCACGGGCCAGCACTGCATCGTGCGTGTGGAGGCACTGGGGGGTGCCGTAGATGTACTGCGGATCGGTACCTAGCGGCCGACCCTGCGGCGCAGTCAGCCGCGGTTGAGCTGTTTGAATGGGGAAAGAACCGACGGTACGTTGCCCTCTGTGCGCAGCGCTGCGAATCCCGGATGCTTGCCGCCACGCATTCATCTGGAGATCTCGATGGGCAACGCACTCACCTGGCGCACCCTGGCCTGCGCACTGCTGCCGATGCTGGCCGCCGCCGGGGGCGCGCAGGCGCAGAACTATGGTTATGACGACGATCGCCATGGCGGCCGCGACGGAGGCGGCATCGTGCGATGCGAATCGGTCAAGAACCGCAGCAATGAGTGCCGCCTGGAAGGACGGCCCCGGCTGATCCGCCAGCTGTCCGGCTCGCCGTGCGTGGAGGGCGAGACCTGGGGCCAGTCGCGCTCCGGCGTGTGGGTGACCCGGGGCTGCCGGGCCGAGTTCGTCGGCGAGTCGCGTCGTGGCGGCGGCTGGGGTGGTGGATGGGGCAACGGCAATGGCCGCGGTGGCGAAGTCATCGCCTGTCATTCCAATGGCCATCGACAGGAATACTGTGACACCCGCGTCCGCCGCAGCGTACGCCTGATCCGGCAGGACTCCCGCAGTGCCTGTATCGAGGGCCGGACCTGGGGCTGGGACCGCCGCGGCATCTGGGTCAGCGATGGGTGCCGCGCCCAGTTCCAGGTGAACTGATCCTTCTGGCCATCTGCGTCAAAATCAGAAAAATCTGATATTGCTCACAGTTTGAACGCCGTATCGTCTGCAATCAGGGCACGGGTGCCCTGATCGCATCGGCAGTCCGTGCCGGCACCGATGCACGCCTTCCGCCATCATCGATACGCTGCCTCAAGGAGTGAGCTGCATGTTGATCCGCCTTCAGTGCGAACAGCGCCAATGGCGCGTTCTGCACCCGGATAGACCGGAGCCGATCGAGTTCCGCGACGGCGCCCGGGCCTTCGATTTCGCCCAGGCCCTGGCCAGGCTGCACTTCGTGGACACCGGGCAGCGCGCCGCCGTGCGCGTGGAAGCCAGCGGCGCGTTCGTGGAAGCGATCAGCTACGGTTGAACAGGGACCGCGCGTCGTTCCGCAGCAGGCGTGGGAAACCGGGCGCCTGCCCGGTTCCACCCGGGGCGGTCAGCCCGCCGCGCTCAGCGGCGGAGTGGTGGCAGCCAGCTGCGGCCAGCGCTTGAGCACGGCCGCGCGGATCCCGGCGGCATCGATGCCGGCTTCAGCCAGCAGGTCCTCGCGGCTGGCATGATGCTGGTAGGCGTCGGGCAGGCCGAGATGCAGGATCGGTCGCAGCACCGCTTCGGCGTTGAGCAGCTCGGCCACGCCGGAACCGGCGCCACCGGCCACCACGTTGTCTTCGATGGTCACCAGGCCTTCGTGCTGGGCGGCCATTGCCAGCACCAGGTCGCGGTCCAGCGGCTTGATGAAGCGCATGTTGACCACGCTCAGGCCCAACTCGCGGCCCACCTGTTCGGCGGCGGCAACGGTGCTGCCGAACGCCAGCAGGGCGATGTGGCTGCCCTGCACGCGCAGCTCGCCCTTGCCGATCGGCAGCGTGGACAGGTCGCTGCCGGCGGCGACGCCGGTACCGCTGCCACGCGGGTAACGCACCGCAGCCGGACCAGCGTACTGCAGACCGGTGCTGAGCATCTGCCTGCACTCTGCCTCGTTCGACGGGGCCATCACCACCATGTTCGGCACGCAGCGCAGGAAGCTCAGGTCGAGGTTGCCGGCATGGGTCGCCCCATCCGGTCCGACCACGCCGGCGCGATCAATCGCGAACAGCACGTCGAGGTCCTGGATGGCCACGTCATGCACCAGCTGGTCGTACGCGCGCTGCAGGAAGGTGGAATAGATCGCCACCACCGGCTTGCCGCCCTGGGTGGCCATGCCGGCGGCCAGGGTGACCGCGTGCTGCTCGGCGATCGCCACGTCGAAGTAGCGCTGCGGGTATTCCTTGCTGAAGCGCACCAGGCCGGAGCCTTCGCGCATCGCCGGGGTGATGCCGTACAGGCGTGGCTCCGCGGCGGCAGCGTCGCACAGCCAGTCGCCGAACACGTCGGTGTAGGTCGGCTTCTTGGCGCCGGTCTTGGCCACCAGGCCCTTGTCGGGATCGAACGGGCCCACTGCGTGATAACCGATCTGGTCGCCTTCGGCAGGCTCGTAGCCCTTGCCCTTGGTGGTCATCACGTGCAGCAGCTTGGGGCCCTTGGAGGCGCGCAGCGTCTTCAGCGTGGACAGCAGGGCGGGCAGGTCATGGCCGTCGATCGGGCCGGTGTAGTGGAAGCCCATCTCCTCGAACATCGTGGAGGGCACGAACATGCCTTTCCAGTGCTCTTCCCAGCGCTTCACGAAGCGCGCCGGATTGTTCTTCTTGTCGCCCAGGATCTTCTTGCCGCCTTCGCGCAGTGCATTGAGCGTGCGGCTGCCGGTGGCGCGGCCGAGCATCTTGGTCAGCCCGCCGACGGCCTCGGAGATCGACATGTTGTTGTCGTTGAGGATCACCAGCAGATTCGGCTCCGGCTCCATGCCGCCCGCGTGCATCAGCGCCTCGAAGGCCATGCCGGCGGTCATCGCGCCGTCACCGATCACTGCCACGATCTTGCGGTCGTCACCCTGTGACTGGCGGGCGATGGCCATGCCCAGTGCGGCGGAGATCGAGGTCGAGGAGTGACCGACCCCAAAGGTGTCGAACTCGCTTTCCTCGCGCTTGGGGAACGGCGCCACGCCGTCCTTCTGCTTGACGGTGTGGATCTCGTCACGGCGGCCGGTGAGGATCTTGTGCGGGTAGGTCTGATGGCCCACATCCCAGACCAGCTGGTCATGCGGGGTCTGGTACAGGTAGTGAAGGGCGACGGTGAGTTCGATCACGCCCAGGCCGGCGGCGAAATGTCCGCCGCTCTTGCCCACCGATTCGATGAGGTAGGCGCGCAGTTCGTCGGCGACCGCCCTCAGCTCGGATTCGTCGAACGTGCGCAGGTCATCCGGCGTCTGGATGTGCGCGAGGCGGGGATAGCGGGCAGAGTCGATCATCATGTTCGCACGTGTTCTGAACGACCATTTTCGCCCTCAAACGGGGGTGGGGCAAGCAAACGCCGCCGTCCGTGACAGGACGGTGAGGGTTGCCGGCCGGCAGGTTCAGGTGCTGAGCTTGGAACGCTTGGGCAACTGCGCTTTCAGGAACGCCATCTGGTCGGCCAGGATGTTGCGGTTGGACAGGATCAGGTGCTCGATCCAGCTGGGCCGGTAGGGCACCGCCAGCAGCGGCATGCCGGCCTGCTGGGGGGTACGGTCACTCTTGCGCGAGTTGCAGTGGAAGCATGCGGTGACTACGTTTTCCCAGCAGTCCAGCCCGCCCTTGGACAGCGGCATGACGTGGTCGCGGGTCAGCGAGGGACGGTTGAACTGCTGGCCGCAATACAGGCACAGGTGCGAATCGCGGGCGAACAGGGCCGGGTTGGTCAGGTTCGGGGTAGGGTCGATGGCACGGGATCGCGCGTGGCCGCGCGCGGCGATGATCGGATGCAGGTCCAGGCCACTCTGCAGGCCGCTGAACCGGTTGGTTCCGCCGTGGATGTGCAGGCAGGGGTCGCCAAGGGTCCAGGCGACGGCCTCGCGGGCGTAGAGGCAGGCGGCATCCTGCCATGTGATCCAGTCCAGTACGCGTCCGTGGGCGTCGAGCGAGAGCAGCCGGACCGAACCGGGGCGGTGCAACGTCGTGACGTTGGGCGATGCTTCGACGCCCGGAGCAGAAAGCGGGGCTCCGGCTTCGATCAGACCCAAGCGTGTAGTGTCTGTCTCCATCGGGAGAACAGCTTATACCTGAATGTTGACGATTTGTGTATCGCCCGTCGGCGATACGCAAATCGCAAGATTCAGGTCCGCGCATTCCTCCTGTCTCCCGCGCCGTTGGCGCGCCCCCCTTAACAAAGGGGGGCTTTTCTCCAGAGGGATGATCGAGGGCGGTCAGGCCGGGGTCGGATCCCTTTCCGAGGGAAAGGACTCTGACCCCTCATCCACGCATGGCGTGGATCTACCGGCGGGATGGGCTCAGGCGCCGAAGCGCTCGTCGTCCATCGCCATCAGCGGCGCGGCACCGGCCTGGATCGCGGCAGCATGGCTGAGCGTACGCGGCAGCACACGGGCGAAGTAGAAGCGCGCGGTTTCGCGCTTGCCCTGCGCGAATGCCGCGCCGTGCGCACTGGCGTCGGCGGCGGCGACACTGCGTGCCCACCAGTACGCCAGCACCACGTAGCCGGAATAGAACAGGTAGTCGTAGCTGGCCGCACCCAGCTCGTCCGGGTTGCCGGCGGCGCGCTGCAGCACGTCCATGGTCAGCTTGCCCCATTCGGCGGCCTTGGCGCGCAGCGGGCCGATGAACTCGGCCAGCGCTTCGTTGCCCTCGTGTTCCCTGGCGAAGGCCTCGATCTCGGCCAGCATCAGCTTGAGGCCGGCCCCCTGGCTGGAGGCGGTCTTGCGGCCGATCAGGTCCAGCGCCTGGATGCCGGTGGTGCCTTCATACAGCGTGGTGATGCGTGCATCGCGCGCCAGCTGCTCCATGCCGTGTTCGCGGATGTAGCCGTGGCCACCGAAGCACTGCAGGGCGTTGTAGGTGTTCTCGATGCCCCATTCGGTCTGGCAGGCCTTGGAGATCGGGGTCAGGAAGCTCACCAGGGTGTCGGCGCGCTCGCGCTCGGCGGCGTCGTCGGCGCGGTGGGCGATGTCGATCAGGGTGGCCGCGTGCAGGGCCAGCAGGCGGCTGCCTTCCACCAGTGACTTCACCGTCAGCAGCATGCGGCGCACGTCCGGATGGACCAGGATCGGGTCGGCCGGCCTGTCCGGGAACTTCGCGCCGCTCAGGGCGCGCGACTGCAGGCGCTCACGGCTGTACTTGAGCGCGTTCTGATAGGCGCGTTCGGACAGGCCGATGCCCTGCAGGCCGACGCCCAGGCGCGCAGTGTTCATCATGGTGAACATTGCCTGCAGGCCCTTGTGCGGCTGGCCGACCAGATAGCCCTGCGCGCCGTCGAAGTTCATCACGCAGGTGACCGAGCCCTTGATGCCCATCTTGTGCTCGATGGAGCCGCAGCGCAGCGCGTTGCGCTCGCCGACGTTGCCCTCGCGGTCGACCTTGAACTTCGGGGTGACGAACAGCGAGATTCCCTTTGCACCCGGAGGCGCGTCGGGCAGCTTGGCCAGCACCAGGTGCACGATGTTGCCGGTCAGGTCGTGCTCGCCGGCAGTGATGAAGATCTTGGTGCCGGTGATCGCGTAGCTGCCATCGGCGTTCGGCTCGGCCTTGGTCTTGAGCAGGCCCAGGTCGGTACCGCAGTGCGGTTCGGTCAGGCACATGGTGCCGGTCCAGCGGCCTTCGATCAGGGGCTTCAGGAAGGCGTCGTGCTGCCACGCTTCGCCGTGCTGCTTGAGCGCTTCAATGGCGCCGTGCGAGAGCAGCGGAAAATTGCCCCACGCCAGATTGGCAGCATTGATCATTTCATTCAGCGGCACGCCCAGGGTGTGCGGCAGGCCCTGGCCGCCCAGCTCGGGTGCGGCGGTCAGGCCGGTCCAGCCGCCGTCGACGAACTGGTCATAGGCCTGCTTGAAGCCAGGCGGGGTGGTGACTTCGCCGGTGGCCTGGTCGAGCACGCAGCCGATTTCATCGCCCACGCTGTTGAGCGGGGCCAGCACGCTCGCGCTGAAACGGCCGGCTTCCTCCAGCACGGCATCGACCACGTCGGCGGTGGCGTCGGTGAAGCCCAGGCGGGCGAACAGCGGTTCGACCTTGAGCACGTCGTGCAGGGCGAAACGGAGGTCGGAAAGCGGGGCGGTGTAGCTGCTCATCGGATACGTCTCGATCAGGGACAGGGAGAGCGGCGCGGTGCGCCGCGATGGAAAGCGGTGTTCAGCGCAGCACGCCCGGCAGGCCCGGCGCCTGGTTCAACGTGCTGCGGCTGCTGACGTCGAAGCTGCGCTGCTTCTTTTCCTGCGGCGTGGCTGTCACCGAACCTTTCAGGCCATAGGCCAGGGTGCGGTTGCCGGCCAGCGCATCGGCCACCACCAGGCGTGCGGCCGAGCTGGGCACCAGGTCGACCGTGATGACGTCGGCGGAGGTGCCGCCGATGGAGATGCCGGGACGGGCCTGCAGGGTGCCGGCTTCGCTGTCGCCGACGCTCAGCGCCAGGGACACATCGTCGAACGTCATCGGCATCGAGCTGTAGTTCTGCAGGCGCAGCGCCACGGTCCAGTTGCCGTCGGCGCGGACGGTCAGCTGCTGCAGGCTGGCGGCCGGTTCCGAGACGCGCTTGACGATGCCGTCGCTGCAGGCGGCGAGGGCGAGGGTGCACAGGACGATCAAGACGGTACGGAAACGGTGCAACATGGGCGCAAGTCCTCTGAAGGGGGTGCGTTGGCGTAAGCATACTACGGCGTATGGTTCAGTGGATCGCCTGTGGCGACCCGCCGCAGAGGGTAGCGCGTGAAGATGGCGGCCGGACACGCACAGCGCCGGAGCGGGCGCGTTGCGCGCAGCCGGAGGGCGGCTCAGTCGGCCGGTGCGTCGCGTATCGGCGCCATCAGGCGCAGCGGCGCCAGGTCGTAGCCCATCGCCTCGGCCTTGGCCTTCAGCTGTTCGAACCGTGCGCGGTCCATCTCCGGCAGGCGCGACAGGATCCACAGATACTTGCGGTCAGGGCCGCCGACCATCGCCCACTGGTAGTCCGGATCCAGCGCCAGCACCCAGTAGTCGGCCCAGACCAGCGGCACCCAGCTCAGCCAGTCGGGGACAAAGCGCACCTGCAACTGGCCGGGATGTCCGGCCACGGGCCGGGCCACGCCTTCAGCCACCACGCGTTCGCCGTCGCCATTGCGGCAGGCATTGGTGACGCTGATGCGGCCATCGCGGCGCAATGCATAGTGTGCGGTGATGTCGCCGACGCAGCGCTTCTGGAACGACACGGGCAGGTGGGCGATCTCGTGCCACTGGCCGGCATAGCGGTCGATGTCCAGTGCATCGACGGCACGCACGGGTTCGCTGGCGGTCGCGGACAGCGAAGCCAGCAGCAGGCAGGCGAACAGGGCAGGGCGCAGATGCATCGGCAGACTCCGGCAGGACACTGGAGCGTAGGGGGCGTGCTGCGTGCCGGTGTGAATGTTTCGTCAACCGCCTGCATGGCGCGCCGGAAACAAAAAAAGACCCGCATTTCTGCAGGTCTTCAAGCATGGTGGCCGAGGACGGAATCGAACCGCCGACACGGGGATTTTCAATCCCCTGCTCTACCAACTGAGCTACTCGGCCAGATTGTGCGGCAGACCGCGATCGACAGCGGTGGCCGGAAAAAAAAGACCTGCATTTCTGCAGGCCTTCGAACGTGGTGGCCGAGGACGGAATCGAACCGCCGACACGGGGATTTTCAATCCCCTGCTCTACCAACTGAGCTACTCGGCCACGTGTTTCGTTGCAGCGACGTCGCTGCCAAGGACGCGCATATTACGGAGGTCGGCTGTCTTCGGCAAGCATTTTGGAAAAAAACCTTCACATTGCCGTCTGCGCGGGCGCAAGTGGTTGATCCTGCGTCGTGCCGAGGTGGCGGCGCCGGTCGATGGCGGACGAGGCGGGTGGTCGCGGCGGCGGCGAGGATCGTCGCCTGCAGCGGAAATCAGCGGGCCGCCCGCATCGGCAAACATGCAGGGGCAAGGCATGCGGCCGCGGTTGCATCAGGCAGGCGATGGAACGCTGTTTTCGCCGCCGCACGCGCCGATCGTCGCGGCGTATTGTCGCCCCTCCTGTCCAATGCTGTCCGCAGCAGAGTCCATCCCATGGCTGATCAACCGACCACCACCCGCATCGTCCTCGCCTCGCGGCCGCAGGGTGCGCCGATCGCTGCCAATTTCCGCCTGGAGCAGTCGCTGCTGCGGGCGCCGGCAGTAGGACAGGTGCTGCTGCGCAACCGCTATCTGTCGCTGGATCCGTATATGCGCGGGCGCATGGACGAGGGACCTTCCTATGCGCCTCCCGTTGCCGTGGGTGCGGTGATGGAAGGGCAGACCGTCGCCGAAGTGCTGCAGTCGAATGCGGCGGGAATCGCGGTGGGCGAGTTGTTCCTGGCGCCGGGTGGATGGCAGACCCATGCGGTGCTGGATGCGCAGGTGCTGGGGCGTCGGCTGGACCCGGCGGGCCTGCCGCTGAGCACGGCACTCGGCGTGTATGGCATGCCGGGATTCACCGCGTATTCCAGCCTGCATGAAATCGCCCGGCTGCAGCCGGGCGAGACGCTGGTGGTCGCCGCTGCGACCGGCCCGGTGGGGGCAACCGTCGCCCAGCTGGCCAAACTGCAGGGCGCCCGCGTGGTCGCCATTGCCGGCGGCGATGGCAAGCGTGCCTACCTGCAATCGCTTGGCGTGGATGTGGCGCTGGACCATCGCGCGGCTGATTTCGCCGCGCAGCTGCGCGCCGCCGTGCCGGACGGCATCGACGTCTACTTCGAGAATGTCGGCGGCCACGTACTCGACGCGGTGCTGCCACTGCTCAACGATTTCGCCCGCATTCCGGTCTGCGGCACCATCGCCACCTACAACGCGCGCGGCGTCGAGCATCCCGGGCCCGATCGCCTGCCGGCATTGTTCAGCCAGATCCTGCGGCAGCGGCTGACGGTGCGCGGCTTCATCGTGCACGACTTCAGCCACCTGTGGCCGCAGTTCGAGCGCGAGATGGCGCACTGGCTTCGGGAAGGGCGCATCCAGTACCGCGAGGACGTGGTCGAAGGGCTGCAGAACGCACCGGATGCCTTCTTCGGGCTGCTGCAGGGGCGCAACTTCGGCAAGCTGGTGGTGAAGCTGGACTGAGCCCTCGCCGGTGTCCGCAGGGCATGGCCCGGCGCTGCCACGGCGCGAGAGCCGGCCACGGTCGGCATCCACCGGTCCTGATGGGGCGGCATCAGCCGTTGGCGGCGTTCTCCCGGCGCAGCAGTTCGCGCTTGCGGGCCACACCCCAGGCATAGCCGGACAGATCGCCATCGCGGCGCACCACGCGATGGCATGGCACTGCCACCGCCAGTGGATTGCTGGCGCAGGCACGCGCGACCGCGCGGCTGGAGCGCGGTGCGCCGATGCGCGCGGCAATGTCGGCATACGATGCGGTCTGCCCTTGGGGAATCTGCTGCAGCGCCTGCCAGACGCGCTGCTGGAAGGCTGTGCCGCGGATGTCCAGTGGCAGTGTCGCGCCACGTGCCGGATCCTCGACCAAGCCGATCACCTGCGCCACCAGCTGCTCGTAGCCGCTGTCGGCGCCGACCAGCTCAGCCTGGCGGAAGCGTTGCTGCAACGACTGCAGCAGCGCTTCCGGATCGTCGCCGAGCAGGATCGCCACCACGCCGATGCTGCTGCTGGCCACCAGTACGCTGCCCAGCGAGCTTTCGGCGATGGCGAAATGGATCACCTCACCGCGTCCACCGCTGCGCCATTGCCGGGGCGTCATTCCCAGCAGGCGCGGCGCGTTCTCGTAGAAGCGGCCGCTGGAGCCGAAGCCGGCGTCGTGGAAGGCATCGGTGATGCGCGCCTGCTGTTGCAGTCCTGTGCGCAGCCGATCGGCACGCAGGGCCGCCGCATACTGCTTCGGGGTCAATCCGGTGGCCTGCTTGAACAGGCGATGCAGCCGGGTGGGGCTGCAGCCCGCCAGTTCGGCAAGCTCCTGCAGCGAGGGTTCGTCGAGACGGGCCTGCAGGTGGCGGCAGACGCGTTCGACGCGGGCATCGGTGGTTGCGATGGCAGTGTCCATGCGTCGATTCTGGCACGTGCCCCGCTGGCGGAAACTCCGTTTCCTGCACGCGCCGGCAGGGCCCGGAAACGGAGTGTCAACGGGGCAGGGGCGCGACATCGTAGGGTCCACTTCACTGCCTGGACCCCGAACATGCGCCTGCACGACAAGATCGCCCTCATCACCGGTGCCAGCGCCGGCATCGGCCGCGCCTGCGCGCTGCGTTTCGCCGCCGAGGGCGCAAGGCTGGTGCTCAACGCGCGGCAGCCGGAGCCGTTGCAGGCGCTGGCCGATCAGATCCGTGCTGCCGGCGGCGAGGCGGTGGTGCATGCCGCCGATGTCGCCGGGCCGGACACTGCACAGGTGCTGGTCGACCTGGCGAAGCGGGCCTTCGGAGGCCTGGACATCGCGATCAACAATGCCGGGATGCTGGGGCCGGGCGTGCCCGCTGCGGAGTTTCCGGTGGACGCCTGGAGGCAGGTGATGGCCACCAACCTCGATGCAGCCTTCCACGCCGCGCGTGCGCAGTTGCCAGCCCTGCTGGCGCGGGGCGGCGGCTCGCTGGTGTTCGTCGGCACCATCGTCGGCCATACCGTCGGCTTGCCCGGCATGGCCGCCTACGCCTCGAGCAAGGCCGGGCTGATCGGCCTGAGCCAGGTGATCGCCGCCGAGTACGGCGTACGGGGCGTGCGTTGCAACGTGCTGCTGCCCGGCGGCACCGACACCGAGATGGGCCGGCAGGCTGCGCCAGACGAGGATGCGCTGGACTTCGTACGGTCGCTGCATGCGCTCAAGCGCCTGGCCGGGCCGGAAGAGATCGCCAACGCTGCGCTGTTCCTGGCCAGCGATGAAGGCAGCTTCGTGACCGGTAGTGCGATGCGCGTGGACGGCGGGATATCCATCAATCGCACCTGAGGGGACGGCCGGCGGCTGCACATGGCGTTCGCGCCGGACTGACCCGTCCGTTACCCGGCGACCTCTAGCGTGGCACCAGCGCCGGCCTCCGCCGGCGGCGGAGCCACGCATGAGCAGACACGAAAAGGACACGCCCGATCCACGCCAGGGGGTGCAGGAAAGCCGCCAGGACCGGAAGCAGGACGACGTCGCCAAGCAGCGTTCGGGACAGCGCGACCAGCAGGTACGTGACACCCACTCGCGCAGTCCACGGCGCAAGGATGGTGGGCAGGAGCCTGCCTGACGCGTCATTGCTGCAAGCGCCCTCGGCCCGAGCCAGCGGCTGCCCGATGCTGGGTTTGTCGCCACCGGGCTCGGTCATGCGCAGGTCGCGCGTCTCATCGGCCCGTTAGCCCTGGGCGCGCAACGAAAAAGGCCGGACCCTGAGTGTCAGGAGTTCCGGCCTTTTTCATGCCCTGGCGGGCATGTGGATGGTGGAGCCAAGGAGGATCGAACTCCTGACCTCGTCATTGCGAACGACGCGCTCTCCCAGCTGAGCTATGGCCCCGTAGTGCGGTGTCATTGTATCGCTGGCGGTCGGCCTTGCCAAGCGACGCGCGGCCGTGGCCATAGGCGACTGTGCCGAGTCCGCCGGCTTTCGTGCGATTCCGTTGCGCGAAACGAAATCGTAACAATTTGGAGGATAATCCCCAGTCTGCGCAGCAGTTCCCTTTCTCGCCGCCCGGCCCGCGCAGGCCGCCCGGACGTCTCCTCAGAGCTTTCGATGCCTCCCCATACCGATTCCCGCCGTCTGTCGGGCATGTCGTCTTCCCTCGTTTCCTTCCGTCGCCATCCGCTCGCGCTGGCCTGCGCAGGCCTGGCGCTGGTCGGCAGCTTCGGCGCCGCGGCGCAGGACAGCGCGCCGACCCCCACCGGGCTGGATACCATCACCGTGACCGCCGAACACCGTGAGCAGAACCTGCAGGAGGTGCCGGTGTCGGTGGGCGTCGTGCAGGGCGAGCGCATGCGCGACTTCACCGCCGGCGGCGACGACACCCTGCTGGCGCTGTCCGGCCGCGTGCCGAGCCTGTATGCGGAAACCACCACCGGTCGTATCTTCCCGCGCTTCTACATCCGCGGGCTGGGCAACATCGATTTCTATCTGGGTGCTTCCCAGCCGGTGTCGATCATCCAGGATGACGTGGTGCTGGAGCACGTGGTGCTCAAGTCCAATCCGGTCTACGACGTGGACCAGGTGGAAGTACTGCGCGGCCCGCAGGGTTCGCTGTTCGGCCGCAACACCACGGCCGGCATCGTCAAGTTCGACACGCTCAAGCCGACGCAGGACTACACCGGCCGCGTCAGCGCCAGCTACGCCAGTTACAACAGCGTGTCGATCGATGGCGGCTTTGGCGGTCCGATCAACGATATCGCCTCGTTCCGCGTGTCGGCCCTGTACCAGCATCGCGACGACTATGTCGACAACACCTACAGCGGCCCGAGTGCGGATGGCACCGTCAGCCCGAAGAAGAACGCCATGGGCGGTTTCGATGACCGCAACGTCCGCGCCCAGCTGCTGCTGACGCCGAGCGAGCAGTTCTCGATCCTGGCCTCGGCACACGCGCGCGATTACGAAGGCACCTCGACCCTGTTCCTGCGCGGTGCGCTGACCAAGGGTTCCAACCGCACCGACGTGCCGCGCGACCAGGTCGCCTACGACGAAGCCGACAACAACCCGCAGGCCTACAAGACCTACGGTGGCTCGGTGAAGGCGCGCTACGACTTCGGCGCGATCGACTTCACTTCGATCACCGCGTATGAAACCACCTCCGGTTACAGCCGTGGCGATACCGATGGCGGTGCTGCGGTGAACTACCGGGTCAACGGCGTGCCCAATGGCTACGGCCAGTCGATGGGCCGGATCCGCGACCTGGACCAGTGGACCCAGGAATTCCGTCTGGCCAGCCATGACGACAGCGCGTTGCAGTGGCAGGCCGGCGCATTCTATTTCAACGGCAGCGACACCACCGACTTCTACCAGCGTGCCTGGTTCCTGCAGGGCGCTGCGCGCAATCCGAACAACTGGGTACGCCTGCGCAACAAGAACACCTCCTGGGCCGGTTTCGGCCAGCTCAGCTACGCCTTCACCGACAGGTTCACGGTGACCGCCGGCCTGCGCCAGACCCGCGACGAGAAGCACACCCGGCTGCTGAAGACCGCCGACACCGCTGCCGGGGTGGTGACCTACAAGGGCCGCACCGACGTCAGGATGTCCGATACCACGCCCAGCTGGGACCTGAGTGCGATGTACCAGATCACGCCGGACGTCAGCGTCTATGCGAAGGTGGCGCGCGGCTTCCGTGGGCCCACCATCCAGGGCCGTTCGGCGGTATTCAATGCCGACTTCACCACCGCCGACTCGGAGACCATCCTGTCCTGGGAGGCCGGCGTGAAGAGCAGCCTGTGGGACAACCGCCTGCGCCTGAACGCCACCGCGTTCACCTACACCGTCAACGATATCCAGCTCAACGGCAACGATTCGGACGGCAACGGCGTGCTGTTCAACGCAGACAAGGCCAAGGCGTATGGTTTCGAAGCGGACATGGAACTGCGTCCGGTTCCCAACCTGACCCTGAGCGCCGGTGTCAGCCTGCTGCACAGCGAAATCAAGGACAAGCGCGTGTACGCGCAGGTCTGCGGCCTGAATGGCCAGGTGGTGTGCACGGTGGATGATCCGACCATCAAGGTGGGTGCGAACACCTTCGCGCAGATCGACGGCAACCCGTTGCCGAACGCACCGAAGTACAACGTCAACCTGGCCGCACGCTACGATTTCCCGGTCAGCGACGCGGCCACGATGTTCGTGTCCACCGACTGGAACAAGCAGGGCTATACCAGCTTCGTGCTGTATGACAGCAAGGAGTTCAACTCCAAGGGGGACTTCGAGGGCGGCCTGAAGATCGGTTACTCCGGCAACTACGGTGCCTATGAAGTCGCGCTGTTCGCACGCAACATCACCAACGAGAAGAATCTCAAGGGCGTGATCGAGAACTACATGGCCGCGGTGTACAACGAGCCGCGTACCGTGGGTGTGTCGCTGAACATGAACTGGTAATCGAACGGTTGCGGGAAGGGGCGGCCCGGTGATCCTGGCCGCCCCTTTCCGTTGCTGCAGCGGGTTGTCAGCGCACCGGCAACAATGGCTGCAGGCGCGATTCCAGCGCCTGCTGGCGCCATCCGGCCAGCGCCGACGGCCACTGGCGGTGCTCCAGGTAGCTTTCCAGGTGCTTGCGCGAGGCCAGCACCCCGTCCGCCAGGCCCAGCTCGCGGCTGCATTCGGCCACGGCGTCCTGCATTTTCTTCAGCGTCTTCTTGCTGCTGTCGGTGGGCTGGGTTGCCAGCGGCGCGTCCTGCTCATCGGCCAGCGGAGTGTCCAGGGCCTGCCACACGGCGGCTGTCAGCTTGCGCGGCGCCTTCGGGAACGGCTCGAACAGCTTGGCGAGCGCGTCGACATCGGCCGGTGGCGAGCGCGCCAGCAGGGCGGCAAGTTCGTTGTCCAGGATCCAGCTGCGCGGCCGGTCGCTCTGGCGTGCCTGCACATCGCGCCAGCGCAGCAGGCGCAGCAGGCGTCGCTGTGCCTCGGCATCGAGGAACTGGGCCGAGCGCATGGACAGGTGCGGCCAGCGGTCCTCATCGTTGGCGACGCTGGCCAACAGGCGTTCAGCGTCGTCGTGCAGCCACTGCTGGCGTCCCATCGCCTGCAGTCTCGCGTCGATCGCGTCATGCAGCGCGAACAGGTGCTCGACGTCATCGGCGGCATACTGCAGCTGCGACTCGGAGAGCGGGCGGCGCATCCAGTCCGAGCGGGTCTCGCCCTTGGCCAGGGTCACGCCGGTGATCTCCTGCACCAGCTTCTGGTAGCCCATGCCGGCACCGATGCCGGCCAGCGCCGCGCCGATCTGGGTATCGAACAGCGGTCGTGGCAGCACGCCGCAGGTCCATTTGAAGGCCACCAGATCCTCGCTGGCGCTGTGCATCACCTTGATGATCGACGTATCGGTCAGCCAGGGGGCCAGTGCTTCGGGCATGCCGGGAATCAGCGGATCGATCAGCAGGATGTCCTCGCCGACCGCCATCTGCACCAGCGCCAGTTGCGGCCAGAAGGTGCGTTCACGGATGAATTCGGTGTCCAGACCGATGCGGGTGGGACGCTGCTGGTAGTACGCATCCAGCTCGGCGGGGGTGGTGATCCAGATTGCCACGGGTCAGGGCCTGCTACTCGGGTTTGCTCAGGCAGGGGAGAATAGCCTAACGTCGGTCCGCGTCCGTGCCGAAGGAGGCTCTGCTTGCGTTTTCCGCTGTCGTCCGCGCTGTGCGCCAGCCTGGCCCTGGCTCTGGTCGCCTGCACCCCGTCACCGCCGACACCGGCAGGCAAGGCCGGCGAGGGTTCCGGCCAGGCGGCATCGCCGCCGGCGCCGGAGGATCGGCCGGCGGTGCAGGGCAGCGTGACCATCGCCGGTCAGGATGCCGCCGAAGACGTGCAGCAGTGGACGCCGCCCCGTGTCGATCGGGAGGGGCGCAGCCTGGCGCAGCTGCGCAGGGCCGCCGAGCAGGCGTTTGCCCAGGATCGGCTGTACGAGGATGGCGATGCCGCCATCCCGCTGTGGCTGGCGGTGCAGGAGGAGGTGCCTGACGACCGCCAGGCCCGTGCTGGCCTGCAGCGTGCCCGCCAGCGCCTGCTGCAGCAGACCGAGGCCTTGCTGGTGCGGCCGCTGCAGCAGCGCGAGGCGCTGGCCGAAGCGGGACGCCAGGCGCTGGTGTTGCTGACCCTGGCCCCTGACGATGAAAAGGTGCGTGCCCTGCAGGCGCGGGTGGAGATCGCGCAACGCGTGGTGGCCTACAACCGGGCCGGCGAGGAGGACCTGCGCGCGGACCGGATCGGCGAGGACGGTGACGGCGCGATCGGCAGTTTCCGCGAGGCGTTGGCGCTTGACGAGGGCAACCGCCGCGCACGCCAGGGCCTTGCTGCGGCGGAGAGCGGCCTGATCCGGCGTGCCGAGGAGGCCGCCCGCCGCCGTGACTTCGCCAGTGCCGGCACCTGGCTGGCCGAAGCCAGCAAGGTCCGTGATTCCTCTCCGACCATCGCCGACGCCTTCGAGCGCATCGAGCAGATCCGGGCCAACACCCTGGCGCAGCTGCGCGACGAGGGCCTGCGCGACCTGGCGACGCCGCAGGGCCTGAAACCTGCGCGCGAGAAGCTGGCCGAAGCACTGCGCATCGCGCTGCCCGGCGACGCGGTCGTGGCGCAGCTGCGCGAGCGCATCGATCTGGCAACCCATTACGGCAGCTTCCGTCCCGGCCAGGTGTTCAGCGACGCGATGCGCGATGGCGGGCGTGGCCCGCAGATGGTGGTGGTGCCGCATGGCGGCTTCCAGATGGGCGCAGGGGATGCCGAGCCCGGCGCCACCGATGCCGAGCGCCCTTCGCATTACGTGCGGTTTGACCGCGGTTTCGCGATGGCCATCACCGAGGTGACCGTCAGCGATTTCGAGCGCTACGTCAAAGCCACCAATGCCCGCCCACGCGCGACCCGTCGCGGTCATTCGGTGGTCTATGACGAGCGCAGCGGCAACTTCATCCGCCGCAGCGGTGTCGACTGGCGCTCGGATTACGACGGCGCGCGCGCGCTGGGCAACGCGCCTGTGATGCATGTGAGCGTGCGCGACGCGGAAAACTATGCCGCGTGGCTGTCCGAGCAGACCGGCTACAGCTACCGGCTGCCCAGCGAGGCCGAGTTCGAGTATGCGCTGCGCGCCGGCAGCAGCGGCCGTTATCCCTGGGGGGATACAGGCACGCCCCCGCCGGGCAGCGGCAACTTCACCGGCAGCAAGGATGTCTCGCCGTCTGGCCGGCATTGGCACAACGCGTTCATCGGCTATGGCGATGGCTGGTGGGGCCCGGCGCCGGTGGCGAACTTCCGGGCCAACGCGTTCGGCCTGCACGACATGGCCGGCAATCTCAGCGAATGGGTGGCCGACTGCTGGCATTCCAGCTACCGGCGTGCGCCCTCCGACGGCGTGGCCTGGTTCAACCCGGGTTGCCGGGCGCGGGTGATCCGCGGAGGCAACTGGGCGAACTCTCCCGAGCAGACCCGGGCGGCCTGGCGGCAGTCGCAGGACTCGGACACCACCAACGCCCGCATCGGGTTCCGCCTGGTACGCGGCATCTGAGCGGCCGGCTTCACCCGGCGCGGGCTCCGGCACACTAAGATTGCGCCGTGCCCGCCGGCCGGCGGGGCCAGCCGGAAGACCACCGCATGCGCAACGACCCATTTTCCCGCTCGCCGCAGGGCCCGCAGCGGCGTGGCCTGTTCGGCAACATCCGCTGGTGGGTACTGCTGCTGGCGGCGGGTTACGCGGCCTTTTACTGGTTTTCGAACCGGACGGTCGATCCCTATACCGGCGAGAAGGTCATGATCGACAGCAGCCTGGATGCCCAGCAGGAAACCGCGCTGGGCCTGCAGGCCTACCAGCAGATCCTGGCGCAGGAGCGGCCACTGGACCCGAACGCGCAGATCTCGCGTGACGTGCGTGCGATTGCCGAGCGGTTGATCGCCAAGGTCGATGTGGTGGAGACCGCATTGGCGCGGGAGCATGGCGTGGAGCCGGCCCATTTCGCGCGCAGCTTCCAGTGGGAGGTGAACGTGATCCCCTCCGAGCAGGCCAACGCCTTCTGCCTGCCGGGCGGGAAGATGGCGGTCTATACCGGTCTGGTGCCGGTGGCGCGGACCAAGGATGCGATGGCGGTGGTGATGGGGCATGAGATCGCCCATGCGCTGCTGCGCCATGGAGCGCAGCGCATGGCACAGCAGAAGCTGACCCAGATCGGGCAGATGGCCGGGGCTGCCAGTGGCATGGATGCGCAGCAGCAGCAGATGGTGATGTCGGCGATGGGTTATGGCTATCTGCTGCCCTACGCACGCAGCCACGAGACCCAGGCCGATGAGGTGGGGCTGATGCTGGCTGCGGCTGCCTGTTTCGATCCGCGCGAAGCGGTGCCGCTGTGGCAGCGGATGGGCCAGGCTAGTGGTGGTCAGTCGCCGCCGGAGTTTGCCTCCACCCATCCCAACCCGGGAACCCGGATCCAGAATCTGCAGGCCCTGATGCCGAAGGCGCTGGAGTACCGGAAGCAGTTCTGCGAGGCGGCCAGGTAGGAAGGCGCACGCCGGGCTGCGCCTTGGCCCCCGCTTACCTGACCGAGGTGACCTGCACGTCGATGACGCCGTCGCCCACGCGTGCCTGCAGTGCGTCGCCGGGCTGGACCTGTTCAACCTGTCGCACCAGTGCACCATCATCGGCACGGGTCACGATGCTGTAACCGCGAGCCACCGTGGCCAATGGACTGACCGCTTCCAGCGACCGGGCCAGGCCGCGCAGGCGAAGCGCATCGCGTTGCAGCAGCCGCTGCATCGCTGCATGGGGGCGTCCGCGCAGGGCCGACAGGCGACGCTGCATCGCGTCCAGCTGGCGCTGCGGATGATGGCCACGCAGCACCGCGGCGGCATGGCGCAGGCGCGCGGCACGGCGCTCCTGCTGCTGGTTGAAGGCCGCGTGCAGCCGCCGGCCCAGCTCAAGCTGGCGGCGCCGCAACAGGTCCAGCCGGGCCTGCGGACTCTGCGCATTCAATCGCAACAGCGCACGGTCGGCGCGCTGCATGGCCTGTCCTACCGCGTGGCGCTGCAGCTGTGCCAGCCGCGCGGCATTGCGGCGCAGGCGCAGGGCCAGGTCACGCTGGTCGGGGACCAGCAGCTCGGCCGCCACCGACGGTGTCGGCGCGCGCAGGTCGGCGGCAAAATCACTCAGGCTGAAGTCGGTCTCGTGGCCGACGGCCGACACGACCGGCGTATCGCTGGCGGCGATCGCGCGCGCCAGCGCTTCGTCGTTGAACGCCCATAGATCTTCCAGTGAACCGCCGCCGCGGGTCAGCAGGATCACGTCGTAGCGACCACTGGCATCGGCTGCCTGCAGCAGGCGGGTGATCTGCGCGGCGGCGCTGGAGCCCTGCACCAGGGTCGGCAGCAGGTCCACCTCCAGCAGCGGGAAACGACGGCCCAGTACGCTCAGCACATCGCGCACGGCGGCGCCGGTCGGCGAGGTGATCACCGCCAGCCGCCGCACATGCGCGGGCAGCGCCCGCTTGCGTGCAGGATCGAACAGGCCTTCGGCGTCCAAGCGCGCCTTCAGCTCCTCGAACGCCCGCCGCAGCGCGCCTTCACCGGCTTCCTCCATGTGGTCGAGCACCATCTGGTACTCGCCGCGTGCGTCGTACAGGGTCACCCGGCCACGCACCAGCACGCGCATGCCCTCGCGCGGTACGAACTTCAGGTACTGCGCCTTCATCCGGAACATCGCCGCACGCAGCTGTGCCCGTGCGTCCTTCAGGGTGAAGTACAGGTGCCCGGACGCAGGGCGGGCCACACTCCCCAGTTCGGCTTCGACCCAGATCGCCGGGAAGCTGCCTTCCAGCAGGTCGCGCGCCAGCGTGTTGAGCTGGCTGGGAGTGAGAATGTCGTTGTTGCGTGGCTGCATGGGTACGGCGCGCTGCGGGTGGAGCGGGCACTCAGGATCGCACGTTGGCGCGCGCCGGGCACGCCCGGCTCAGGTCGTGCGGTGCTGTGCCAGCGCCCACTGCACGTGCTCGCGCACCAGCGGCGAGGGATCATCGATGCGGGTCTGCAGTGCGGCCAGGGTCTGCGGCGCTGTCGGCGCGTTGCCCAGTGCCACAGCGATGTTGCGCAGCCAGCGCTCATGGCCGCTGCGACGGATCGGGCTGCCCTCGGTGCGGCGCAGGAATTCCGCCTCGTCCCAGGCGAACAGCTGATCCAGGCGCGCGGTGTCCAGGTTGTTGCGTGCGCGGAAATCGGCTTCATCGGTGCGCTTGGCAAACTTGTTCCACGGGCAGACCAGCTGGCAGTCGTCGCAGCCGTAGATGCGATTGCCGATCAGCGGCCGCATGTCCTCGGGGATCGCGCCGTCATGCTCGATGGTCAGATAGGAAATGCAGCGGCGCGCATCCAGCCGCTGCGGGCCGGTGATGGCGCGCGTGGGGCAGATGTCGATGCAGCGCGTGCAGGTGCCGCAGTGCGCAGTGGCGGGCGCGTCGACCGGCAACGGCAGGTCGATGTAGATCTCGCCGATGAAGAACCATGAGCCCCCCTGGCGATCGATCAGGCAGGTGTGCTTGCCGATCCAGCCGAGCCCGGCGTTGCGGGCCAGGGCCCGTTCCAGCACCGGTGCCGAATCGACGAAAACGCGGTAGCCCAGTGGCGCGACTTCATCGTTGATCCGCGCAGCGAGCTTCTGCAGGCGGTTGCGCATCAGCTTGTGGTAGTCGCGCCCCAGCGCGTAGCGCGCTACGTAGGCGCGGCCGGGATCGGCCAGGGTCGCCCAGGCTTCGGTATCGTCGCGGTGGCTGTAGTCCATGCCCACGGAAATGACCCGCACCGTGCCCGGCAGCAGTTCGGCCGGGCGTGCGCGCAGCGTGCCGTGGCGTGCCATCCAGTCCATGGTCCCGTACAGGCCCTGGCCCAGCCAGTCGGCCAGGTGTGCCTCGTCCTCGCCCAGCTCGATGCCGGCAATGCCGCAGCGCTGGAAACCGTGTGCACGGGCCAGTTCGCGGATGCGCTGCACGGCCTGGACCGGGTCGGCTGGGGCAGGGGCGGGGACGGAGGACATGCGCACCAGTATAAAATCCCGGCATGCCCGATCTCTCTCTTCTGTTCGACACCGCTGCTGCGCGCGCGCTGGACGCCCGCGCGTCGGCGCTTGCCGGTGATGGTGGCTGGAGCCTGATGGCGCAGGCTGGCCTGGCGGGCTGGCAGTGCCTGCTGCAGCAATGGCCGGATGCCCGCAGTCTGTATGTGGTGGCTGGCGCCGGTAACAACGGCGGCGATGGCTACGTACTGGCGACCCATGCGCTGCAGGCGGGCCGCCAGGTGCAGGTGATCACCCTGCCGGGCAGGCTGCCCGCCACGCCGCTGGCGCAGCAGGCGGCGGCGGCATTCGCTGCCGCCGGCGGCAGCAGCATCGAATTCGACGGCCAGCTGCCGGTCGCCGACGTCGGCGTGGATGCGCTGTTCGGTCTCGGCCTGGATCGGGCCCCGGCCGGCATGGCGCAGGCCCTGATCGAAGCACTCAACGCCTCTCCGGCGCCGGTGCTGGCACTGGATGTACCCAGCGGTGTCGATGCCGATCAGGGCGGCGTGCCCGGCGTTGCGGTGCGCGCGGCGGTCACCCTGCAGTTCATTGTCTGCCACCGGGGCCTGTACACCGGCGACGCGCTGGATCATGTCGGCCAGCGTCGGCTGGCGCCGTTGGACCTGCCGCAGGCGGCGCGTGAAGGCATCGCGGCCAGCGCGGAACGCTGGGTCGGCGACCGTCTGCGGGCGCTGCTGCCGCCGCGCCGGGCCAATACCCACAAGGGCGAGTCCGGGCATGTGCTGTGTGTGGGCGGCAACCACGGCAGTGGCGGCGCAGCGGTGATGGCGGCCGAGGCCGCACTGCGTGCCGGTGCCGGACTGCTCAGTGTCGGCACCCGTCGTGAGCATGTGGGGGCGATGCTTGCGCGCCTGCCCGAGGCGATGGCGCATGCGCTGGAAGATGGCGCGGCGTTGCCTGCGCTGCTGGACCGCGCACGGGTCGTTGCGATCGGGCCGGGCCTTGGCCAGGACGACTGGGCGCGTGCGCTGCATGCCAGCGTGCTCGCCTGCGGGCGTCCGCTGGTGATAGACGCCGATGCCCTGAATCTGCTGGCGCAGAACCCGCACGCGGTGCCTGATGCCATCCTGACGCCGCATCCGGGAGAGGCTGCACGCCTGCTGGGCTGCAGTACCGCCGAGGTACAGGCCGATCGCTTCGGCAGCGCGCAGGCGCTGGCCGAGCGCTATCACGCCACGGTGGTGCTGAAGGGTGCCGGCAGTGTAGTCGCGGCACCTGCGCGGCTGCCGCGGCTGATCGCGGCCGGCAATCCGGGCATGGCGGTCGGCGGCATGGGAGATCTGCTGACCGGCGTCATTGCTGGACTGCGCGCGCAGGGATTGGACGCATTCGATGCCGCAGCAGGCGGCGCCCTGTTGCACGCGCTTGCCGGCGACGCCGCTGCCATCGACGGCGCGCGTGGTCTGCTTCCCACCGACCTGCTGGCGCCCCTGCGGCGGCTGGCCAATCCGGAACGCTCCCCATGAACGAATACTTCCTTGCCGACAGCGATGCCACCGAACGTCTCGGGCAGTGGCTGGCGGCCACGCGTCCGCCGCAGGCGTTGATCGAGCTGCGCGGCGACCTCGGCGCCGGCAAATCCACCACCGCGCGTGCGCTGCTGCGTGCGCTGGGCGTGCAGGGTGCGATCCGCAGCCCGACCTACACCCTGGTCGAGCGCTATCCGCTGGCCAGTGGCGGCGAGGCGTGGCATCTGGACCTGTACCGCATCGGCCAGGCCGGGGAACTGGATTTCCTGGGCCTGGACGAGGGCAGTGCGGTGCTGTGGCTGGTCGAGTGGCCGGAACGGGGGGCGGGCGCATTGCCGCCGACGGACCTGGTCGTGGCGCTGGAGATCGAGGGCCAGGGGCGCCGGGCGCGTCTCAGTGGGCTCAGCGACGCTGGCCGGGAATGGCTGCAGCGGCTGGCCGAAGGTGGAGACTTGCGGCCTGTTTCTGTCGCCTGACGAGAACAAAGATCGGCAGGTTACGGATTATTAAGGAAAAAGGTATTGCATTCCGTTCAGCGCGGTGATTGAATCCTGAGCCATGCGCCTGGGGAACCGTCTCATCGCCATCTGTGCCGCCGTCGGACTGGGTCTGGCGAGCCTCAGTGCGTGGGCGGGTGAAGTCCGTCAGGTACAGCTGAATACAGGCTCCACCGGCACCCGCGCGGAAATCTCGCTGGTCGGCAGTGGCGGCTACAAGACGCTGTCACTGGCCAACCCGAACCGGCTGGTGGTCGATTTCCCGGATTCCACTGCCGTGCGCAACCTGAAGATGCCGGCTGCGCAGGGCGTGGTGACGGCAGTGCGCACCGGACAACCGGTTCCGGGCACCTTCCGTGTTGTTTTCGATCTTGCGGAATCCGTGGCGCCGTTCCGCCCGCAGATGCAGCGCGAAGGAGAGGCGTCAAAGCTGGTGATCGAATGGCCGGGTGACAGCCCGGGCGTGGCCGCTGCGGCGCCGGCGCCGGCTCCGGCTCCGGTTGCCACGACCACGCAGACGACGGCACCCAGCATGCAGACGCGCAGCGACGCCGCCCGCGCTACCGCGTTGTTGACCGCGCAGGTGCAGCAGCAGGCCAGTGCCACGGCTGCCGCCCCGGCCGCGCCCACGCCGGCGCCGTCCACCGCGCCCGTGCAGGTGGCCGCTGCGGGCACCAGCGCCAGCAGCACCCCGCCGGCATCGTCGCCCGCGGCGATCCTGGCCGGCCAGCGCACCGCTGCGGTGGTGAGCAATCCGCCAGCCCCGGCACCGGTACCGGCATCGCCGCCGCCCGAACCGCCGCGTCCGGCGATGCCCAGCGACGCTTCGCGCATCCGTATGCAGCCTGGCATGCGGCACCTGGTGGTGGCGATCGATCCCGGCCACGGCGGACAGGATCCGGGCGCGATCGGACCCACCGGCAAGCGCGAGAAAGACGTTACCCTGGCGGTGGCGCGTGAGCTGGCCCGTCAGGTCAATGCCACGCCGGGCCTGAAAGCCTATCTGACCCGCGACAGCGACGTGTTCATCCCGCTGCCGATGCGCGCACAGAAGGCCCGCGCGAACAAGGCTGACATCTTCATCTCGATTCATGCGGACGCCGCCGAGAACCGCTCGGCGACCGGTTCATCGGTGTACGTGCTGTCCACCAAGGGTGCCTCGTCGCAGCGTGCGCGCTGGCTGGCGGACAAGGAAAACGCCGCCGATCTGGTCGGTGGTGTGCGCCTGCAGCAGACTGAAGGCACGCTGGCCAACGTTCTGCTCGATCTGGCGCAGAGCGGTTACATGAAAGCGTCCGAAGATGCGGCCGGCCACGTACTGGGTGGACTGAAGCGGATCGGCAACAACCACAAGCCAAACATCGAGCGGGCCAACTTCGCGGTGCTGCGCACCTCGGACATGCCGGCGATGCTGGTGGAAACCGCCTTCATCTCCAATCCGGACGAGGAGCGCCGCCTGATCGACCCGGGCTACCAGCGCAAGATTGCCGGTGCGGTGCTCGATGGCGTGCACACGTTCTTCAGCCGGCAGCCGCCGCCGGGGACGCTCTACGCGGCCCGCGCACAGGCCGAGATCGACGCGGCTGCCACCATGGCCGGCGGCAGCAAGTAGGCCGCACCCTGTTGGACCGGCCATGCCTGGGGCGTGGCGCATCATCGGCATCGCACAGGTGATCCGGCTCGACTCTCCACGCGGTACCTCCGCTATCATCGGCGCATGAAGTCTGCTGCCTACCTTGCCCCATGAGCGCGCCCGGCCCGCGCCCGATCCGGCCTTTGCCGGACATCCTGATCAACCAGATCGCCGCCGGCGAGGTGGTCGAGCGCCCCGCGTCGGTGGTCAAGGAGCTGGTCGAGAATGCGATCGATGCCGGCGCCAGCCGTGTCGACATCGACCTGGAAGAAGGCGGCGTGCGCCTGATCCGCATCCGCGACAACGGCAGTGGCATCGCAGCGGAGCAGCTGCCATTGGCCGTCTCGCGGCACGCCACCAGCAAGATCGCCAACCTGGACGATCTGGAGTCGGTGGCCACGCTCGGGTTCCGCGGCGAAGCGCTGCCATCGATCGCGTCGGTCAGTCGCTTCACCCTGGCGTCGCGCCGCGCAGATGACGAGCACGGTTCCGCGCTGCAGATCGATGGCGGCAAGATCGGCGAGGTCACGCCGCGCGCGCACGCACCGGGTACCACGGTGGAAGTGCGCGAGCTGTTCTACAACGTGCCCGCGCGACGCAAGTTCCTGCGCGCCGAGCGCACCGAACTGGGGCACATCGAAGAATGGCTGCGCTCGCTGGCGCTGGCGCGGCCGGACGTCGAGCTGCGGGTCTCGCACAATGGCAAGGCATCACGCCGCTACAAGCCGGGTGACCTGTATTCGGACGCGCGCCTGTCCGAGACACTGGGCGACGATTTCGCGCTGCAGGCGGTGCGCGTGGACCACAGCGGCGCGGGCCTGCGCCTGCACGGCTGGATCGCGCAGCCGCATTATTCGCGGGCCAGTACCGACCAGCAGTACCTGTACGTCAACGGCCGTTCGGTGCGCGACCGCAGCGTTGCCCACGCGGTGAAGATGGCCTACGGCGATGTGCTGTTCCATGGCCGGCAACCGGCCTACGTGCTGTTCCTGGAACTCGACCCCACGCGCGTCGACGTCAACGTGCATCCGGCCAAGCACGAAGTGCGTTTCCGTGATGCGCGGCTGGTCCATGATTTCGTCTACCGCACGCTGAAGGACGCGCTGGCCGATACCCGAGCCGGCGTGTCGGCGCAGGAGATCGGTGCAGGTGGCGGGCAGGCAGCGGACGCCGGGGCAGCAGCGGCGGCATCGACCGTGGGCGCGTCCGGATTCGGTCTGGTCCGTGGTCCTGCTCCGGGGGCGGGCGGCGGTGGCGGATATCAGGGATGGCGCCCGCAGCAGCCGCTGGGCCTGCAGGTTGCCGATGCGCCGGCCGCCTACGCTGCGCTCTATGCCACGCCTGCTGCAGGCGAAGGCGGCACCGCGCAGCCTGCGATGCCGAGCGGAAACGGCCTGCCGGACACCCGTGCAGACGCGGGCGTGCCGCCCCTGGGGTATGCGATCGCGCAGCTGCATGGCATCTACATCCTGGCCGAGAATGCCGAAGGCCTGATCGTGGTCGACATGCACGCGGCGCACGAACGCATCGGCTACGAGCGGCTGAAGAACGCGCACGATGGTATCGGCCTGCAGTCGCAGCCGTTGCTCGTGCCGATCACGCTGGCGGTGGGCGAACGCGAAGCGGATACCGCAGAGAGCGAGGCCGCGACGCTGGCCGCGCTTGGTTTCGAGGTGACGCGGGCCGGCCCGGGCTCGCTGCATGTGCGCAGCATTCCCGCGCTGCTGGCCCACGCCGAGCCGGAGGGGCTGCTGCGCGATGTGCTGACCGACCTGCGTGAGCACGGCCAGAGCCGCCGCGTAGCGAGCGCGCGCGATGAACTGCTGTCGACCATGGCCTGCCATGGCGCTGTGCGTGCCAATCGCCGGCTGACGGTGCCGGAAATGAACGCCCTGCTGCGCGACATGGAGATCACCGAGCGATCCGGCCAGTGCAACCACGGCCGGCCGACCTGGGCCCGTTTTTCGCTGGCGGAGATCGACCGCTGGTTCCTGCGCGGACGTTGAGGGGAGCATCGATGGCGTATCGGGGAATGGGCGGCCTGCTGGCTGTCTTGTTGCTGGCAGCCTGCAGTCCGGTGCCGCCGCCGGCGCCTGCGGTGGTGGAAGACCCGGCATACGCCGCAGCGCAGCAGCAATGGCGCGTGGCGCGTTATCAGGATCTGACGCGGCCTGATGGCTGGACGGCGCTGGTCGGGCTGCACTGGCTGCAGAACAGCTCGCACTTCGTTGGCAGCGGTGCCACCAATGGCATCCGCCTGGCAGTGGGGCCGGGCAAGCTCGGCCTGCTGCGGCGCGAGGGCCGGCAATGGTGGTTCACGCCGGAAGCCGGGGCGGAGCTCACTCACAATGGCCAGCCGGTGAGGGGGCGCATCCGCATGGATACCGACAAGGATCCGCAGCCCACCCTGCTTGCCTTCGACGGTGGCAAGGGCCAGCTCAGCCTGATCCGGCGTGGTCCGCGCGATGCGCTGAGGGTCAAGCATGCCGACGCGCCTGCACGCCGGGATTTCGCCGGCCTGCAGTACTGGCCGGGAGGTCCTGACTGGCAGGTGCAGGCGCGCTTCGTTGCGCACGCACCGGGCAAGACCTTGCCGATCGTCGACATCACCGGACTGACCACCGACATGCCCAATGCCGGTGCCGTCGAGTTCGAGCGTGATGGCCGGACCTGGCGGCTGGAGGCGATCGGTGCCCCCGGCGAGCCCCTGTTCCTGATCTTCGCGGACCGCACCAGCGGCCGCGGCAGCTATCCCGCTGGCCGCTATCTGGATACCGGCGCCCCCGGCGCCGATGGCCGCGTGCTCATCGATTTCAACCACGCCTACAACCCGCCCTGCGCGTTCACGCCCTACGCGACCTGTCCGTTGGCACCGCCGGAGAACCGGCTGGACCTTCGCGTGGACGCGGGCGAAAAGGCCTACCACCTGCCTGAAGGAGAAGGCTGACATGCTGATCAGACACCTGTTACACGCCGCCCTGTTGCTGCTGGCCTGCGCGGTGGCGCCACTGGCGCAGGCCCGCAACGCGCCGGCCGCTGAAGGTGCGTCGGTCAAGCCGCCGGTACCGCTGCTGTGGAAGGTCACCGGCCCCGGCGATTCACGGCTGTATCTGCTGGGCTCGTTCCATCTGTTGAAGCCGCAGGACTATCCGCTGTCGGCCGACGTGGAGCAGGCCTTCGGGGCCTCGCAGCGCGTGTTGTTCGAACTCTCACCGGAAGACATGCAGTCGCCGCAGCTGGCCAGCCGCATGGTGCAGGCCGCCGTGCGCACCGACGGCAGCGAACTGAAGCGTGATCTCGATGCAGCGACCTGGCAGAAGCTGCAGGCCTTCGCCACCGCGAACAAGCTGCCGCTGGCGCAGATGCAGGGCATGAAACCCTGGTTTGTCGGTCTGAGCATTTCAGTGGGGCAGATGCAGAAGATGGGCCTGGACCCGGCCCTCGGTCTGGACCGTCACTTCATGGAGCGCGCACAGGCGACCGGGCGCAGCACCGGTGGTCTGGAGGACATCGATACGCAGATCGGCATGCTTGATGGGATGTCGGTGCAGGAGCAGCGGCAGATGCTGTCCGAAGCCCTCGATCAGGCCGACAAGGGTGATGAACAGGCGCGCATGCTGCACGACGCATGGCGCCGCGGTGACGAGCGCCTGCTGTGGACGAAAATGGCTGCCGAGATGCGCCAGCAGTATCCGCAGCTGTATCAGCGCATCAATACCGGCCGCAATGATGCCTGGGTGCCGAAGCTGGTGCCCTATCTGCAGGCGGGGCAGGGTGGCACGCTGGTGGTGGTTGGCACGCTGCATCTGCTCGGCAGCGATGGCGTGGTCGAGAAGCTCAGGGCGAAGGGCTACAAGGTCGAGCGCGTCTGCACGGCGTGCAAGGCGAAGCGCTGACGTCTGCCTGCGGATGACCCGCAGACGAAAACGGCGCGCCAGTGGCGCGCCGTTTTCATGTCAGTCCCTGCCGTGGCTCAGCGGCGGGTCTTGCCGCCGGTGCCGGTGCCCGGTTCGTTCGGCTTGCTGCCGGTTCCGGTTCCCGGGCCGGTTCCGCCGGGGCGGGGGCCGCCGAAGCCGGTGCCCATGCTGCGCTGAAATTCCTGCCACAGCTCCAGGTTGCGTTCGGTCAGCTGGTTCATCATCGCCCACGGCGTCTGGCCCAGCAGGTTGCCCATCTGCTGGCGGAACTGCTGCTGCTGGTCCAGGAACACCTGCATGCTGCGTTCCAGGTAGTTGCCCATGAATCCCTGCAGGGAGTCGCCGTAGAAGCGGATCAGCTGGCTCAGCAACTGGGTGGAGAGCATCGGCTCGCCGTCCTGCTCCTGGTCGGCGATGATCTGCAGCAGGACCGAACGGGTAAGGTCGTCACCGCTCTTGGCGTCGCGGACCTCGAAGTCTTCACCGTCCAGTATCAGCTGGCGGACGTCCTCGATGGTGATGTAGCTGGAAATCTCGGTGTCGTAGAGACGGCGGTTCGGATACTTCTTGATGATGCGGGTCGCAGCCATGAAGCGGTCACTCGTCACAGTAGACGCGCAGCATGGCGCAGTGCAGCAGCCGTTGCAACCGCCCCAGCCCCCGCCAGGCTTGGCTTTCACGGCGGATCATGTTGCGCAACAAGGGTTTGCGTGCTGCGCAGCATGACCGCAGGCAGGTGCGGTCCGGCACGTGACCCGCCGCGCCCGCGCGGATCACCAGCCCATGTGGTGGCCGCCGTTGATGTCCAGGTTGCTGCCGGTGATCCACGAGGCCTCCTCGGCCACCAGGAAGGACACGCCGTAGGCGATCTCCTCCGGCTTGCCCAGGCGCCCGGTCGGAATGTCGGCGATGATCTTGGCGCGCACTTCCTCCGGCACGGCCATGACCATGTCCGTGGCGACGTAGCCCGGCGAAATGGTGTTGACGGTGATGCCGAAGCCCGCGTTCTCGCGCGCCAGTGAGATGGTGAAACCGTGCATGCCGGCCTTGGCGGCGGCGTAGTTGGCCTGGCCGTACTGGCCCTTCAGACCGTTGATCGAGCTGATCTGGATGACCCGGCCCCAGCCGCGGCGACGCATGCCTTCGATGACCGGGCGGGTGACGTTGAACACCGAGTTGAGGTTGGTGTTGATCACGTCATGCCACTGGTCCGCACGCATCCGGTGGAAGGTCGTATCGCGGGTGATGCCGGCGTTGTTGACCAGGATCTCGACCGGGCCCAGTTCGTTTTCGACGGCGCGCACCAGCGCTTCGGCACTGTCCGGATCGGACACGTCGCCGGCGAAGATGGACACGTTGAAGCCGCGTTCGGTCATCGCCTGCTGCCAGGCGCGGGCCTTGGTTTCATCGCGATAGTTGGTGGCGACCCGGTGGCCCTGGTCGGCCAGGCGTTGGCAGATGGCGGTACCGATGCCGCCGGTTCCGCCGGTGACCAGTGCGACGCGAGATGTCATGGAATGCAGTCCGGGTTTCAGGTGGGGGAAGGGGGATTCTGCAACATCGGCGCGGAAAGTGCGCCCGTCGGCAACAGGATGTCCGTGCGTGGCAGGCGGGCCGGATCGAATGCCTGCCGGGCCGCCGCGAGCAGGTCGTGCAGATCGTCGTGACCCTCGAGTGCGGCGGGCGACTGGCCGAGCAGGCCCCACAACTGACGCAGCACCGGCACCGGGCGGGCGCTGTCGACCGGCAGCGCGGCCAGCGACTTGGACAGCTTGTGCCCGGGCGCGTCCAGCAGCAGGGGCAGGTGCCAGTACTGCGGCACTGCCAGTCCGAGTGCCTGCTGCAGCAGGATCTGCCGCGCGGTGGAGTCGAGCAGGTCGGCGCCGCGCACCACGTCGGTGACGCCCTGCGCGGCATCGTCGACCACCACCGCCAGCTGGTAGGCCCAGCACCCGTCGGCGCGGCGCAGCACGAAATCACCCACCTCGGCGTGGACGTCCTGCACCTGACGGCCGCGCAGGCCATCTTCGAACTGCACCACGCTGCCGGCCGGTACGCGGAAGCGGACGGCAGGGTCCGGTCGGGGCTGCCGCGCGACGCAGCGATGGTGGATGCCCCCCCGGGCTGCCAGTTCGCTGCGGCTGCAGTGGCAGATGAAGGCCAGCCCGCTGGCCAGCAGCCTGTCCAGAGCCTGCTGGTAAGCATCGCCACGTTCGCTCTGCCACAGCACCGGACCATCGTGGGCCAGGCCGAATGCCGCCAGTGCCTGCAACTGCGCGTGCGCAGCCCCGGGCACGGTGCGTGGGGGATCGATGTCCTCGATGCGCAGCCGCCACAGGCCATGGTGATGGCGTGCGAGCAGCCAGCTGCCGAATGCAGCCAGCAGGGAGCCGGGGTGCAGCAGGCCGGTAGGCGAGGGCGCGAAGCGGCCGCAGGAAAGGGGGGAGGTCATGCTGGCTGAATCGTCGGTCAGGTTGGTGCTTGAATTCAAGCTGACCGCACCGCAAATTGACGGATATCGACCCCTTCCGAGCCGGAATTTCCCATGTTTACCCGCATCGCACTCTTTCTAGCCACCAACTTTGCAGTGCTGATCCTGGCCGGCATCGTGATGTCGCTGCTGGGGGTCAATCCGAACCAGATGAGCGGCCTGCTGGTGATGGCTGCGATTTTCGGCTTCGGCGGTTCCTTCATTTCGCTGCTGCTGTCCAAGTGGATGGCCAAGCGCTCCACCGGCGCGGTGGTGATCACCGAGCCACGCAACCAGACCGAGCGCTGGCTGCTGGCCACCGTCGAGCGCCAGGCCAAGGCGGCCGGCATCGGCATGCCCGAAGTGGCGGTCTACGATGGCCCGGAGATCAACGCATTCGCCACCGGCGCCAACCGCAACAACGCGCTGGTGGCGGTGTCCACCGGTCTGCTGCAGAACATGAGCGAAGATGAGGCCGAAGCCGTACTGGGCCACGAGATCGCCCACGTGGCGAATGGTGACATGATCACCATGGCGCTGCTGCAGGGTGTGCTGAATACCTTCGTGATCGTGCTGGCGCGCGTGGTCGGCGGCGTCATCGACAGCGCGCTGTCGGGCAACCGCGAAGGCGGCGGCCGCGGGTTCGCCTACTACATCATCGTGTTCGTGCTGGAGATGGTGTTCGGCCTGTTCGCGACCATGATCTCGATGTGGTTCTCGCGCCATCGTGAGTTCCGCGCCGATGCCGGTGGCGCCTCGCTGGCGGGTCGCCAGAAGATGATCGCCGCGCTGGAGCGCCTGCAGCTCAACCACGGCCAGAGCACGCTGCCGACCCAGATCGCCGCCTTCGGCATCGCCGGTTCGACCGCGAAGAAGCTGTTCATGAGCCATCCGCCGCTGGAAGAGCGCATCGCCGCGCTGCGGGCCTCGACGGTGGTGTAAGCCTCCGGTTGCAACGCACTGCTACAGGAACGCCCGGCCCCGTGCCGGGCGTTTCTGTTTGCGCGTCGGCAGCATCGACGCGTGCCCGCAGGATCGTTTCCGCGACTGCGGAGGGGTGTCACTTTCAAGGTCGAAGGCGAAGCGGCCGCTTCGCTCGCCGGGCATGGCCCGGCGCTACCCGTCATCGTCGTGCAGCTGTGGTTCTTGACCTTGGGTCCGCCTTGAGCGAGCCGAGCACCGCAGGTCCGGCGAGGGCGAAGAGGTGCGGGTGTCTGAGCGCAGCGAGTTCCCGCACCGTCCCTCGACGGACCGAGGAGCGAAGGGAACCGGCGTGCACAGCACGTCGGCTCGCGTCCTGGCGGCGTGTTTCTTTGGTTACTTTCTTTGCACGAGCAAAGAAAGTGACAAGCACGATCACTGCGGATACGAAAACGGCACCTTCACAGGTGCCGTCTCCATGAACCGCTTTACAGGGAAGCTCAGAACTTCGCGTCGAACTCAGCCGCATAGCCCGTGTTGACCAGCACCTTCTGCAGCGACTCGGCCACCTTCAGGTTGCCCGCCACCACCTGCTGGGTTTCCGGACCGCGGTTGTCCATGCGTGCAAGCGGCGCTCCCTTGAAATCGCACACCTTGCCACCGGCCTCACGCACCAGCAGCACGCCGGCCGCGATGTCCCAGGCCTTCACCCCGGCCTCGAAGTAGGCGTCGGCGCGACCGCAGGCGACATAGGCCAGGTCCAGCGCAGCGGAACCGGTACGGCGGATGTCCTCGGCCTGCACCAGCAGGGCATCGACCGCCTTCAACTGGGCGCCGGCACGGGCGCGCTCGCGCGGAGCGAAGCCAGTCTGGATCATGGTGCCGCCCAGGTCCTTGCGATCCGCCACGCGGATGCGACGGTCGTTCAGCACGGCGCCCGCGCCACGGCTGGCGGTGAACAGCTCGTTGCGCAGCGGATCGAAGATGACCGCGTCGGTCGGCTCGCCGTTCTCGACCAGGGCGATCGATACACAGTAGTGGGGCACGCCGCGCAGGTAGTTGCTGGTGCCGTCCAGCGGATCGATGACCCACATGTGGCGATGTTCGCCCTGCACGCCGCCTTCCTCGCCAAACACGCCGTACTCGGGATACGCGCGCTTGAGCTCCTTGACGATGACCTTTTCCGCGTCCGCATCGACTTCGCTGGCGTAGTCCATCCGCCCCTTCTGCACCACGTTCAGTGCCTCGAGCTTGTTGATGTTGCGCAACAGGACGTTGCCGGCGAGGCGGGCGGCCTTGACCATGACGGTGACGGCGGGTTTCTGCATGGCGTGGGCTCCCGGAAAGGCAGAAGGGTAGGACTGGCGGGGGAAAAGAGCGGGTCCGGCGCAGTGGCCGGCCGCACAGTTTACCATTGGTCATCGTCCAGCTCGACCTTTTCCCTGTTCATGTCCCAGTTCCCCGCCGCCACCCGCCTCCGATTCGTCCTGGTCGGAACCCAGCATCCCGGCAACATGGGCGCCGCCGCCCGCGCCCTGAAGACCATGGGCCTGGCCCGCCTGGTACTGGTGGCCCCGGAAAAACCGCTGGACGAGGAGGCATTCCGCCGCTCGGCCGGCGCCGAGGACGTGCTCGGCGATGCGCCCGTGGTGGCCACCCTGGCCGAGGCCGTCGCCGACTGCCGTCTGGTGTTGGGGTGTACGGCCCGCGCACGCCGGGTCCAGCTGGAGGAGTACCTGCCCGCCGACGCAGCGGCCCGTGCGGTCGCCAAGGCCGGTGAGGGTGCCGAGGTGGCGCTGGTGTTTGGCCGGGAACGGACCGGCCTGACCAACGAGGAGCTGCAGCTGTGCCACGCGGCGGTGCACATTCCGTCCGATCCGGCGTTCAGTTCGCTCAACCTCGCCGCCGCCGTGCAGGTGTTGGCCTACGAGGTGCGCATGCAGCTGCTCGGCGCCCAGCCTGCCGTTGGCGCCGAACCGGGCTTTCGTGAGCAGGTGGCCAGCCACGAACAGATGGAGAGCTTCTTCGCCCAGCTTGGCGACACCCTGGACGAGATCGATTTCCACAAGGGCCGTGCGCCGGAGTCGGCGATGCGCAAGCTGCGCCGCCTGTTCCTGCGCAGCGAGCCGAGCGAGCAGGAAGTGCGGTTGCTGCGCGGCATCCTGGCCGATGCCCAGCGCATGGCGCGTCTGGCCAAGCCGGGCAGTCACAACGGCTGACGACGTTCTCATTTTTTCGGGTAGTCTGTCCGGATACCCAGGGGGGGATGAAACCGGTGTCGGGTCTGCGAACGGCAATGCAGGGGGCGCTGCTGAGCCTGGCCATGGTCCTGCTGGCCGGAACGGTGCGTGCTGCGCCGGATCCGGTGCTGGTGCTGGGCCGGATCAGCGACGATCCCAAGGCCCATTACCAGCAGCTGCAGCCGCTGCTGGACTACGTGGTGGCACGCATGCAGGACGTCGGCATCCAGGAGGGGAGGATACTGATGGCGCGTGATCCGCAGCAGATGGCCAGCTATCTGCGGCGGGGGCAGGTCGACTGGGTCACGGAAACCGCCGGAACCGCAGTGGCGTTGGGGCAGCGCAGCGGTGCGCGGCCGTTGCTGCTGACCGAGCGCAATGGCGTGCGTGAGTACCAGACCGTATTCTTCGTGCGCCGCGACAGCCCGTTCCAGCGGCTGGAGGACCTGCGGGGCCACCGCCTTGCGCTGCAGAACACCGCATCCACCAGCGCCTACCTGGTGCCGGTGATGACGTTGCTGGGCCACGGGTTGTCCCCACAGATCCTCGCGGGTACGTGGGACGCTCCGGGCACGGACAGCGTCGGCTATGTGTTCGCCCGTAGCGAGCTGAACATCGCCACCTACGTGCACAAGGGCGTGGCCGATGCGGGCGCGGTGAGCAGCGTGGACTGGAACGATGAGCGGCGCATGCCGCGGGCGTTCCGGCGCGACTTCCGCGAACTGTTGCGCACGGAGCCCTATCCTCGCGCCGTGGAGGTGGTGCGCGCCGACCTGGATGCACGCGTCCGTGATCGCCTGCAGGAGGTCCTGCTGCAGGCGGCCAGTGATCCGCAGGCACAGGCAGCGCTGCACCGTTTTTTTGGTACTTCCGGTTTCCACCGCGTCGACGCGCATGCGCAGCAGCGGCTGGATGAATTGAAACAAGGATTGACGCGCGTGCGGATGGAAGTGGAATGAAGTGGCTCGGCTCGGGAATGCAGGCGCGGTTCCTGCTCGCGATGGGCGGGGCGATGCTTGTGGTGGTGGCGATCCTGGCGGTGCTGCTGGGGCGGCAGGCGGCGATGCAGAGCGAGGTGCGCAACCTCAGCGGCGGCGTCATCCATGAACTGTTCGACCGCAGCGTGCGCAGCCGCGGCGAAGCGATCGCCCGTGAGCTTTCCGATGCGCTGGCCAACCCGCTGTACTACCACGATCTGGACCAGGTCGGCGCACTGGTGCGCAGCACGTCGCGGCAGCCCGTGGTGCGCTATGTGCTGGTGTTCGACGAACGTGGCCGGCTGGTGCACGACGGTTCGGTGGAGGTCGCCGCCTTCGGTCAGCCGATGGGAGACCCCCTTGCACCGGGCGCGATCGCCGCGCGGACGCTGGTGGTGCAGCAGTCGCCAAAGGTGCTCGACAACACGATGCCGATCATGGTCGGCAACCAGCGCATCGGCGGCGTCCGCGTCGGCATGGCGCTGGACGAAGTGCAGCAGCGCGAGCAGGCCGCCAACGCAACGCTGGGCGAGCGCCTGCAGCAGGTCGGCAGCCGTCATCTGGGCTGGCTGCTGCTGATGCTCGGCCTGCTGGTGGTGATCGGCGTGGCGGTGATCTTCTACGTGCAGCGCACCTTGGTCGCGCCGATCCGCGACCTGGCGGTGGCGGCCCGTCGCATCGAAGCCGGCGACTACCAGGCGCCGCTGCTGGAGAATACCCGCGACGACGAGGTCGGCGAGCTGGTGCGGGGATTCGCCCGCATGCGTGATGCCATCGCCCGCCACGACCGCGAGGTGCGGCACATGGCCTACACCGACGCACTGACCGGCCTGACCAACCGCTTGGCGTTCCGCGAAGCTCTGGACCACCGGCTGATGGCCGCGCGTGCGTCCAAGCAGCGGTTGGGCCTGTTGTTTGCGGACATCGACGATTTCAAGCGGGTCAACGATACCCTCGGGCATGAAGCGGGCGACGAAGCACTGCTGCAGTTTGCCCAGCGGATCGGCCGCGCCGTCGCCGAGGCCGGGGGCGATGAGGCGCTGCTGGCCCGTTTTGGCGGCGACGAGTTCGTGATCCTGGTCGGCGACGGCGATGTCGCTGCCAATGCGCGGCTGCTGGCCGAGGTGCTGGTGCGCGAACTGGGCAAGCCGCTGGTGGTGCAGGGCAGGGAGCTGTTCCTGGGCACCTCCATCGGCGTGACCCTGTTCCCGGACGATGCCGCAGACGCGACCACACTGCTGAAGAACGGCGACATCGCCATGTACCAGGCGAAGATGGCCGGCAAGAATTGCTACCGGTATTACAGCCGGGCGATGGACCATGCTGTCGAGCGCCGCGTGCACATGGAACAGGAACTGCGCGGCGCCTGGGAGCGCGGCGAGCTGCGCCTGGCCTACCAGCCGATCTTCCGCACCCGCGACCGGCGGATGGTCGGCGTCGAGGTGCTGCTGCGCTGGCAGCACCCCACTCTGGGCACGATCCCGCCGTCGGTGTTCATCGAAGTGGCCGAGCAGAGCGGGCTGATCGAGGTGATCGGGCCGAAGGTGCTGCGCGCGGCCTGCATGGAAGCGTCGCAGTGGCCGCGCAGTGCGGGCGGCGATGATCTGTTCGTGTCGGTGAACGTGTCGCCCCGGCAGCTGCGTGGCGGCGAGCTGCCGTCACTGGTCGCACAGTGCCTGCATGAGTCGGGGCTGCCGGCTTCGCGCCTGCATCTGGAACTGACCGAGACCGCCGTGATCGGTGATGAGATGGTGGCCGCGCAGTTGCTGGACAAGCTGCATCGCACCGGCGTCAAGGTGTGGCTGGACGACTTCGGCACCGGCTTCTCGGGCTTGAGCCACCTGCGCCAGGTGCCCGTGGACGGAGTGAAGATCGACAAGAGTTTCATTGCCGACATGCAGCGTGATCCGGACGACCTGGCGCTGACCACGGCGATCATCGCCATGGCCCACGCGCTGGGCATCACGGTGGTTGCCGAGGGCATCGAGCAGCAGGCGCAATTCGAGCTGCTGGCCCAGCGCGGCTGCGATCTTGGCCAGGGCTACTGGCTGAGCCACCCGGTCACCGCGACCGAAGTGGTGCGGATGATCGAGTCCGGCGTCTGAATCCTGGTTCAGGGGTCAGATCCCTTTCTGCAGGAAACGGCTCTGACCCCGGCGGGATCGCTACAGCGGGCGCTTGCTCGGGTCGCCGGGGAGTTCCCGCACCAGCTTGGGAACCAGGTAGCCGGACAGGCGCGCGGTCAGGCCGGCGATCAGCTCCCTGGCGCGGGTGTCATCCACCTCGAAGTGGGCCACGCCCTCGACCCGGTCCAGCTGGTGCAGGTAATAGGGCAGCACGCCGGCGGCAAAGCTGCGTTCGCTCAGTTCCTGCAGCGCCTGCACGCTGTCGTTGACGCCACGCAGCAGCACTGCCTGGTTCAGGAGCTGGGCGCCGGTGCCACGCAGGCGCGCCATTGCCGCGTCCACGCTGGCATCGAACTCATTGCGATGGTTGGCATGGACCACGATCGCCAGCGGCCACGGCAGGCTGCCCAGCCAGGCCAGCAGCTCGTCGTCGACCCGTTCCGGCAGCACGATCGGCAGCCGGGTGTGGATGCGCAGGCGACGGATGTGCGGAATCCGCCGCAGCGCGTCGGTCAGTTCGACCAGCTTGTGGGTGGCCAGCGACAGCGGATCCCCCCCGGACAGGATCACTTCGTCGATATCCGGATCGGCGGCGATGGCGTCCACCGCTTCCCACCAGCCGCCCTTGGCGGCATTCTCAGCGGCGTAGTCGAAGTGCCGGCGGAAACAGTAGCGGCAATTGATTGCACAGCTGCCGGTGGCGATCAGCAGCGCCCGGCCCCGGTACTTCTGGATGACCCCGGTCGCCTTCCTGGCCGCACCATCGCCCACCGCGTCGAAGCTGAACCCGGGAACGACCTGCATCTCGTCATTGACCGGCAGCACCTGGCGCAGCAGCGGGTCGGCCGCATCGCCCTTGCGCATGCGGGCCACGAACCCGTCCGGTACGCGCAGCGCGAACTGGGCCATGGCCGCCTCGGACACGCCCAGTGCGACCGGATCCAGCTCCAGCCGCGCCAGCAGTGCGTGCGGGTCGCGCAGCGCCTGGCGCCAGAGTTCCTGCCAGCGTGCGGGTGCACCCGGCGACGACGGGCGGGGAAAGGCGGAAAGCTGCATGGAGAGGGGGCCTGCGGTTATCATGGGGGCAGAAAAACAGTCGCCCACCGGCATCCGGTGGGCTTTCCATTCTACCGGCTCGCCGCACCCGCGGCGGTTTTGCCATTTGAGGAGCTTGAGCATGGCCACTGTGGGCATGAATGACGTCAAGAACGGGATGAAGATCCTGGTCAACAATGAACCGGCGGTCATCACCGATACCGAATACGTCAAGCCGGGCAAGGGCCAGGCGTTCACCCGCGTCAAGTACCGCTTCATCCGTTCGGGCCGCGTGGTCGAACTGACCATGAAGGCGACCGACGACCTGGAAGTGGCCGACGTGGTCGACACCGACATGAACTACATGTACAGCGATGGCGAGTACTGGCACTTCATGGATCCGGAGACCTTCGAGCAGGTCCAGGCCGACAAGGCCGGCATGGGCGGCGCCGAAAAGTGGCTGAAGGGCGAGGAAGCCTGCATCGTGACCCTGTTCAACGGTGCGCCGATCTTCGTGCAGCCGCCGAACTTCGTCGAGCTGAAGATCACCGAAACCGATCCGGGCGTCCGCGGTGACACCTCCGGCGGTGGCGGCAAGCCGGCCACGCTGGAAACCGGTGCCGTGGTCCGCGTGCCGCTGTTCGTCAACCAGGATGAAGTCATCCGGGTCGACACCCGTTCGGGCGAGTACTCCTCGCGCGTGAAGTAATCCGGCGCAGCCGGATGACCTGTGAGCCGGGCCCAGGCCCGGCTTTCCGGGCATCGCCCGGAACCCGTTGCCGGCGTCCACGGCGCCGCAACGGACAGCCGCCGGGCATGGCCCGGCGCTACCGCCTCCCGTGAGGTTCTCCCCCCAGCCAAGTGAGCCTGCATGAGCGACAGCCCGCACCTCCCCGAAGCCTGCGACCTGCTCATCGAAGCCGGCTACGTCGTTCCGATCGAACCGCATGCCGTGGTGCTGGAAGACCATGCCGTAGCCGTGCGTGGCGGCGAGATCGTGGCCGTGCTGCCGCGTGCCGAAGCGCGGGCGCGCTTCCGTGCCGCGCAGGTGGTCAGCCGTCCGGACGCCGCGCTGATGCCGGGCCTGGTCAACGCGCACACGCACAACCCGATGACCCTGCTGCGCGGCGTTGCGGATGACCTGCCGCTGATGACCTGGCTGCAGGAGCACATCTGGCCGGTGGAAGCGGCGGTGATCGGCCCCGAGTTCGTCGCCGACGGCACCACGCTGGCCATTGCCGAGATGCTGCGCGGCGGCACCACCTGCGCCAACGAGAACTACTTCTTCGGCGACGTGCAGGCGGCGGTCTACAAGAAGCATGGTTTCCGCGCGCTGGTGGCGGCGGTCATCATCGATTTCCCGACTGCCTGGGCGAAGAGCGACGACGAGTACTTCGCCAAGGCCGGTGAACTGCACGACCAGTGGCGCAACGACAGTCTGATCGGCGTCGCGTTCGCACCACATGCGCCTTACACGGTCAGCGATGCCAATTTCGAGCGGGTGCGGATGCTGTCCGACCAGCTCGACATGCAGGTGCACCTGCATACCCATGAGACCGCGCAGGAAGTCAGCGACTCGATCAGGCTGCATGGCCAGCGTCCGCTGGCGCGACTCGATCGCCTCGGCCTGGTCAATGACCGGTTGATCGCGGTGCACATGACCCAGCTGACCGACGCGGAGATCCACCTGTGCGCCGAGCGTGGCGTCAGCGTGGTGCACTGCCCGGAATCGAACCTGAAACTGGCCTCCGGCTTCTGCCCCGCCTGCGCCCTGCAGCGCGCAGGCGTGAACCTGGCCATCGGTACCGATGGCTGTGCCAGCAACAACGACCTGGACATGTTCAGCGAGAACCGCACCGCGGCGATCCTGGCCAAGGCTGTCGCCAACGACGCCACTGCGCTGGACGCGGCCACCACGTTGCGCGCTTCCACGCTCGGCGGTGCCCGTGCGCTGGGCTTCGGCGAGCGGATCGGCTCGATCGAGGTGGGCAAGCAGGCCGATCTGGTCTGCGTGGACCTGTCCGCGCTGGAAACCCAGCCGCTGCACAACGTGCTTTCGCAGCTGGTGTACGCCACCGGCCGGCAGCAGGTGAGCGACGTCTGGATTGCCGGCAAGCCCAAGCTGGTGCAGCGCGAGCTGGTCGGCATGGACCTGCCGGGCATCATCGCCAACGCGCGCCAGTGGCGCGAGCGCATCCGCCATATCCGCGCCTGAACCCCGGCGCTGCAAGGATTCCCCATGACTGCCCCCCATGCTTCCTCCAATTTCGATCAGGCCGAGCTGGACAAGTTCGCCGCACTGGCCAACCGCTGGTGGGACGCCGATGGTCCGCAGAAGCCGCTGCATGCACTGAACCCGGTGCGCCTGAAGTACGTGGCCGACCGCGTGCCGCTGCGCGGCGCACGCGTGCTCGACATCGGCTGCGGTGGCGGCCTGCTGAGCGAAGCACTGGCCCAGGCCGGCGCCGATGTCACCGCCATCGATCTGGCCCCGGAGCTGGTCAAGGTCGCGCGGCTGCACGCACTGGAAAGTGGTGCCAAGGTCGACTACCGGGTGCAGGCCGCCGAGGACCTGGCCGCTGAACAGCCGGGCAGCTTCGATGTGGTGACGTGCATGGAGATGCTCGAGCACGTGCCGGACCCCGGCGCGATCATCGAGGCCTGCAGGCGGCTGCTGAAGCCGGGGGGGCACCTGTTCCTGTCGACCATCAACCGCACGGCCGCCGCATTCGCGGTGGCCATTGTCGGTGCCGAATACGTGGCGCGCCTGTTGCCGAAGGGCACCCACCACTACCAGGAATTCATCAGGCCGGCCGAACTGGCACGCTGGTTGCGCGAGGCTGATCTGCAGCTGGCCGATGTCAGCGGCATGGCATACGAGCCGTGGCGCAACCGTGCCCGCCTCAGCACCCGCACCGACATCAACTACCTGGCCTACGCGGTCAAGCCGGCATGACCGCCACGCACTTCCCGCGCGCGGTGCTGTTCGACCTGGACGGCACCCTGCTGGACAGTGCGCCGGACTTCGTTGCCACCTGCGACGCCATGCTGGCCGAGCGTGGACGCGCGCCGATCGATCCGGCGCAGCTGCGCCCGGTGGTGTCCAAGGGCTCGCGGGCGATGATCGCGGCGGCCTTCCCGGACCTGGATGCGCATGCGCGCGACGCGCTGATCCCGGAGTTCCTGCAGCGCTATGAAGCGTTGATCGGCCAGCACGCGGTGCTGTTCGATGGCGTCGCCGGCATGCTCGCCGCGCTCGATGCTGCTGGAACGATATGGGGCATCGTTACCAACAAGCCCGAGTACCTGGCGCGGTTGATCCTGCCGCAGCACGGTTGGCAGCAGCGCTGCGCCGTGCTGGTCGGCGGCGACAGCCTGGCCGAGCGCAAGCCGCACCCGCTGCCGCTGCTGCACGCTGCGCAGGCGATCGGTGTCGCGGCAAGCGACTGCGTGTATGTCGGCGACGACGAGCGCGACATCATCGCGGCGCGCGCCGCGGCCATGCCATCGGTGGCAGCGCTGTGGGGCTACCGCCTGCACAGCGACGACCCGTTGGCCTGGCAGGCCGATGTACTGGTCGAGAACGCCGCACTTCTGCAACTGGCCAGCCTGTGGCCAACCCAGCCGGCACGCCCGGCCCACCCGTAAGGACGATCGTAGTGAGCAGCACCGCGCTGGAAAGCTTCCTCGACAAATGGCGCAGCCGTTGGCCGGAATGGTCGGTGGCCGCGCCGTTCGTGGCCGAATCGCACCGTGAGTTGGCCGTAGCGTGGTTCGCGCTGCTGCAGGAATTCGACGACATGCTCAATACCAGCGGCGATCCGTTGCCGGCCGATGCCAAGCTGGCATGGTGGGGCGAGGAGCTGCGCAGCTGGGAAGGACAGCGTTCGCGCCATCCGTTGGGTCGTGTGCTGGAACCGGTGCGTGCGCCGTGGGCGCGGTTGGCGGAAACGCTGCCGGATCTGGTGGAGGCACGCACCGTCGCGCCGGATGCGGCCAGTGCCGAAGCCGCGCTGGCCCGCTACGCTGAAGCGGTCGCGGCCGTGGAAGTGGTGTTGTTCGATGACAGGCCGCGGACCGGTGCGGGCCGGGCCGTGCAGTTGCAGACGCTGGCCCAGCGCCTGCAGGACGCAGGCGTGGCCGGCGTGCCGCGCAGCCTGCTGGACGAGGACACCCGCTCCGCCGCGCAGCGCTGGGCGCAGCACCTGTTGAAGGGGTGGGGCACGCGCGTGCCAGGCCCGCGCCCGCGCCGCGTGTGGTCCAGCCTGGCCCGTGCACGCCTGACGGCCCAGGCGGCCGGCAAGCCGATCGAGGCGACCCCGCTGCGCACCCTGCTGCGGGTGTGGTGGGCCGCACGCGGCTGATTCCGTTGCCGCTGCGCTCGCCGGGCATGGCCCGGCGCTACCGCGTTGCAGGTTGTTGATTCCGTTGCCGCTGCGCTCGCCCGGCGTGGCCCGGCGCGACCGGGGTGCGGGTGGGTGATTAGCGTGGCGGTGGG
>NZ_JBRRET010000012.1:0-99448 GCF_056760435.1 Stenotrophomonas sp. STEN008
GCGGGGGGGGGGGGGGTGTGTGGGGGGGGGGGTGGGGGGCGCTGCTTGCGGGGGGGGGGGGGGGGGGGGGGGGGGGGGGGGGGGGGGGGGTCGTCTCCCCCGCCCGGCGGGCCCGGCCCCCCCGCTACCGGAGCCAGGCCATGCGGGTAGCGCCGGGCCATGCCCGGCGGGCAACGGCCGCTCGCCATACCCCGTCATACCGTCATCGCCCCCTGGCCGGTAGAATGGCGCCCGCTGTCCACCGCCCGCTCCCGGAGCCCCCATGCCCGTTGAAGCCCAGCCGGAAGCCGCCGCCGTTGATTCGGTGAGTGCGCCCGGCTATCTCTCCATTCGTGACCTGCGCAAGGAATTCGACGGTTTCGTCGCCGTCGACGACGTCAATCTGGATGTGCGCAAGGGCGAGATCTTTGCCCTGCTGGGCGGCTCCGGCAGCGGCAAATCCACCCTGCTGCGCTGCCTGGGCGGCTTCGAGACACCCACCAAGGGCAGTATCACCCTTGATGGGCAGCGTCTGGACGCGTTGCCGCCCTATCAGCGGCCGGTCAACATGATGTTCCAGTCCTACGCGCTGTTCCCGCACATGACGGTCGAGCAGAACATCGCGTTCGGCCTCAAGCAGGACGGGCTGGGCAAGGATGCGATCGGCAGGCGCGTCGGCGAAATGCTGGAGCTGGTGCAGATGGGCCACCTCGGCAAGCGCAAGCCGCATCAGCTGTCCGGCGGACAGCAGCAGCGCGTGGCGCTGGCACGCTCGTTGGCCAAGGGCCCCAAGCTGCTGCTGCTGGATGAGCCGATGGGTGCACTGGACAAGAAGCTGCGCTCGCAGATGCAGCTGGAACTGGTCAGCATCATCGAATCGTCGGGCGTGACCTGCGTGATGGTCACCCACGACCAGGAAGAAGCGATGACCATGGCCACCCGCATCGCGGTGATGGATGCGGGCTGGATCCAGCAGGTCGGCAAGCCGGACGAAGTGTACGAGCAGCCGGCCAACCGGTTCGTCGCCGAGTTCATCGGCTCGGTGAACCTGTTCGACGGCGTGATCGACGAGGACCTGCCGGAGTATGTGACCGTACGATCGCCGCTGTTCCCGGCGCCGATCTACATCGCCCATGGCATCACTGGATATGAAGGGCAGCCGGTCGCATTCGCGCTGCGCCCGGAAAAGGTGATGATCGGCAAGGACGAGCCGGAAGGGCACACCAACAAGGCACAGGGTGTGATCGAGGACATCGCCTACTTCGGCAGTCACTCGGTCTACCACGTGCGCCTTCCCAGTGGAGCCAAGGTGCTGGCCAACTTCGCCAATTCGCAGCGCTGGGCCAGCGATGGCCTGACCTGGGGTGACAGCGTGTGGGTGCACTGGCGCGACAATGACGGCGTGGTGCTGACCTCATGAGTGTCGCCGGGCTGAAGCGCTGGCTGCCGGGACTGCGCGCCACGGTGATCGGTGTTCCGTATCTGTGGCTGCTGCTGTTCTTCGCAGTGCCCTTCCTGATCGTGTTGATGATCAGCTTCTCGCACAGCCGTGTCGGCTCGCCGCCGTACACCTGGCTGCTGCAGTACGTGGACGGCGGGTTCTCGCTCAAGCTCAACCTCGAGAACTATCTGGCGCTGTTCCGCGATTCGATCTACGCCCAGGCGTTCCTGAGTTCCATCAAGATCGCAGCGATCTCCACCTTCCTGACCCTGCTGATCGGCTACCCGATGGCCTATGCCATCGCCCGGCTGTCGCCGGCGGCGCGCAACGTGGCGATGATGCTGGTGGTGTTGCCGTCGTGGACCTCGTTCCTGATCCGCGTGTACGCGTGGAAGGCGATCCTGGACCGCAACGGCCTGCTCGACCAGTTCCTGCAGTTCACCGGTCTGCAGACGCTGATGACCGGTATGGGGCTGCCCAGGCTGCAGCTGATCGATACGCCGACCGCAGCCTATATCGGTATCGTCTACTGCTACCTGCCATTCATGGTGCTGCCGCTGTACGCCAACCTGGTCAAGCATGACCACCGCCTGCTGGAGGCGGCCTACGATCTCGGTGCGAAGCCGTGGCAGGCCTTCCTGCGCATCACCCTGCCGCTGTCCAGGGCCGGCATCATCGCCGGCTGCATGCTGGTGATGATTCCGGCGGTCGGCGAGTTCGTCATCCCTGAGATGCTCGGCGGATCGGAGACGTTGATGGTTGGCCGGCAGCTGTGGAACGAGTTCTTCAACAACCGCAACTGGCCGGGCGCCTCGGCGATGGCGGTGGCGATGATCCTGCTGCTGCTGGTGCCGATCCTGCTGTTCAACCGTTCCCAGCAGCGCCTGCTGGAAGGGAAGCAGGCATGAGCCCGCGTACCGCCAAGGGCCTGGGTCTGGGCGTGCTGCTGCTCGGCTTCGCCTTCCTGTACCTGCCGATCCTGCTGTTGATGTTCTATTCGTTCAACAGTTCGCGGCTGGCGATGGTGTGGGCGGGCTTCTCCACCCGCGCCTACAGCGATCTGTTCGCCGACCGTGCACTGATGGACGCGATGTGGACCAGCCTGGTGGTGGCGTTCTGGACCGCCTGCACCGCCACGGTGCTCGGTACGCTGGCGGCCATGGTGATGACCCGATTCAAGCGTTTCCGCGGCAAGCCGCTGTTCGGCGCGCTGGTCACCGCGCCGCTGGTGATGCCGGACGTGATCCTGGGTTTCTCGCTGATGGCGCTGCTGGCCTCGATGGGGGCCATTCCGGGCTTCCCGGCGCGTGGACTGGCGACCATCTGGATCGCCCACGTCACCTTCACTCTGTGCTTCGTCACCGTGGTGGTGTCTTCGCGCCTGCAGGAAATGGATCTGTCGCTGGAAGAAGCGGCGATGGACCTGGGGGCCAGCCGGCTGACCGTGTTCACCCGCATCACGCTGCCGATCATCGCCCCAGCACTGGTAGCGGGCTGGCTGCTGGCCTTCACGCTGTCGCTGGATGACGTGGTGGTGGCCAGCTTCGTCGCCACGCCGGGCTCGACAACACTGCCGATGAAGGTCTTCGCTTCGGTCCGCATGGGCATCAGCCCGAAGATCAATGCGCTGGCCACACTGCTGGTATCGGCGGTGTCGATCGCGGCGGTGATCGGCTGGTACATCAACGCGCGCGCCGAGAAGCGGCGCCAGCGCGACCTGCAGCTGGCCCGGCAGGACAACGGCTGATCCGGCAACGCGCGGCTCACGGGCAAGGGCGCACACTGGGGATCTGCCTGAAGGAGATCCCCCATGACTGTCGAGATCATCGATCCCACCACCGGCCAGGTGACCTACCGCCATGAACTGATGGGCGCTGCCGACGTCGAGCAGCGCCTGCAGGCCGCTGCCGACGCATTCCCGGGCTGGGCCGCACGTTCGCTGCAGGAGCGGGGTGCCGTCCTGCGAGGGATCGCCGCGCAGCTGCGCACGCGGCGTGACGAGCTGCAGCAGGCGATGACGCACGAGATGGGCAAGCTGAAGGCCGAGGCATTGGCCGAGGTCGACAAATGCGCGGCGGCCTGCGAGTACTACGCCGATCACGCCGCCGACTACCTCAAGCCCCAGCTGATCGATACCGAGGCACAGCGCAGCTACGTGCGCTACGAGCCGATCGGCTGCGTGTTCGCGGTGATGCCATGGAACTTCCCGGTCTGGCAGGTGTTCCGCTTCCTTGCGCCTGCCTTCATGGCCGGCAACGTGGCGCTGCTCAAGCACGCCAGCAACGTGCCCCAGTGTGCGGACCTGATCCTGGCGGTGTGCCGCGACGGTGGCCTGCCGGCCGGTGTGTTCGACGTTCTGCACATCGACAACGACCAGGCAGCCGAGGTGCTGCGCGATGCGCGGGTGAAGGCGGTGACGCTGACCGGCAGCGAACGCGCCGGGCGTTCGATCGCGTCCAATGCGGGCAGCCAGCTGAAGAAGTCGGTGATGGAGCTGGGGGGCAGTGACGCCTTCGTGGTGCTGGACGATGCCGACCTCGACAAGACCGTGGCGGCCGCAGTGAAGTCACGCTTCGACAACAGTGGGCAGACCTGTATCGCTGCCAAGCGCTTCATCGTGGTGGAGCGCGTGGCCGATGAATTCACCCGCCGCTTCGTCGAGGCGGCTGGTCAGCGCCGGTATGGCGACCCCAGCGAGCGCGAGACCACGCTGGCACCGATGGCCCGCGCGGACCTGCGCGACGAGCTGCACAAGCAGGTGCAGGCGAGTGTGGCCAAGGGGGCGCGGGTGCTGCTGGGCGGCGAGCCGATCGCGGGCACGCATGCCGGCTATCCGGCCACCGTGCTGGACCAGGTCGGGCCGGGCATGCCCGCCTACGACGAGGAACTGTTTGGGCCGGTGGCTGCGGTGATCCGGGTCAAGGATGAAGAGGAAGCGCTGCGCGTGGCCAACGACACCCGCTTCGGGCTGGGCGGCAGTGTCTGGACCGGAGACCCGGTGCGTGGCGAGTCCTTCGCCCAGCGCATGGAATGCGGTGCGGCCTTCGTCAATGCCATCGTCAAGAGTGACGCGCGGCTGCCGTTCGGCGGCAGCAAACAGTCAGGCTTCGGCCGCGAACTGGCGGACCATGGCATCCATGAGTTCATGAACATCAAGACCGTCTACGTGGCCTGATGATGCATTCCGTGTGCCACGGTAAAGAAGCAGCCGAGCCCGAACCTGGGCTCGGCTCTACAACCACCGCGCGCGCTTGAACAACCGGTACAGGCCCACGCAGACACCGCCCACGCCGACGATCATCAGCGGGTACGCCCATGGCTGGCTCAACTCCGGCATGTGACTGAAGTTCATGCCATACCAGCTCGTGATCAGTGTCGGCGCCGCCAGCAGGGCCGCCCACGCACCCAGCCGCTTTACGGTTTCGCCCTGCGCCAGCGTCACCAGCGAGAGGTTCACGCTCAGTGCGGTACCCAGCATCTCGCGCAGGGTATCGATCACGTCGCTGATGCGCACCGCATGGTCATGCACGTCGCGGACGTAGAGCTTCACTTCGTCCGGAATCAATTCGCCCTGGTAGCGGCGCAGCTGCGCCAGCACGTCCTGCAAGGGGGCCACGGCCATCCGCATCTTGTTCAACTCGCGCTTGAGCTCGTACAAGCGCACCACGGTGCTGCGCTTGTAGCTCTCGGCGAAGATGTCCTTCTCCAGCAGCTCCAGCGTGTCGCGGAAGCGGTTGGTGATCGGCAGGTAGTTGTCGACCACGAAGTCGGTGACGGCATACAGGCAATACGACGGACCCATCTTCAGCAGCTGCGGCTCGCGTTCCACCCGGGCACGTACTGGTGCATACGACAGCGAAGCACCGTGGCGCACGGTCACCAGGAAACGCGGCCCGAGGAAGGCGTGGGTTTCACCGTACTGGATGCGCTCATCGACCATCTGCGCGGTGGTCATCACCACGAACAGCGAGTTGCCGTAGGCTTCCACCTTCGGCCGCTGGTGCGCATTCCGCGCGTCCTCGATCGCCAGGTCGTGCAGGCAGAACTCCTCCTGCAGCTTCAGCAGCACGTCTTCATTGGGGTCGAACAGGCCGACCCAGACGAAGCCGTTGCCGCTGGCGATGACGTCGCTGATGGCGTCCAGGCTGATGTCATGGCGGACGCCCTGCTCATCGTAGTGGACGCAGTTGATGACGCAGGCGGGATTGGCCGAAGCAGGTGCGGCAGCGGAGGCGGGCAGTGACATGCCCGCCATCGTGCGTCAGTGCCGCGTATCCGACAAGTGACGATCGCGCCCCAGCACCCAGGCCAGGGCAGCATGGATCGGCAGCAGCAGCACGATCCATTGCACGTTGTACTGTGCCTGCAGGCTCAGCCAGTGCAGGACCAGCGCGGCCAGGGCCTGCAGTGCCACCAGCCACAGCACGACCGTGAACATGCGGCCCGGCGGGCGACGGCGCAGCAGCCGGACCGCGCCCGGCAGCAGCAGCACGCACAACGGCGAAAGCAGCAGCAGGTTGCGGTTGGCCCAGGCGGCGTAATGGGTGCTGAAGCCCCAGAGGAACACCAGCAGGCCACCTGCGACGGCACACAGCAGCCACAACGGCAGTCCCAGTCCGGCCAGCAGGCGCGGCCGGTTGCGCAACGCCAGCACGCCGGCAGCGATGGCCAGGCCGCACAGCAGCCACGGCCACCAGCGGCGCGGGAATTCCTTGGGCTCCGGATCGATGCGGTGCGGCAGCAGTTCCTGCTCGGACTGCACCAGCGGACGACCGTCGCTGTTGCGCGCCTGGCGCAGGGCGTCGGCCAGGCGCATCGGCACGAACGCTTCCTGCCAGCGTGACAGCGGCTGATCGGCGAACGGGCCCAGGCCCACGTCGAAGCCCAGCCACATCCACGGCGCGGGCGAGGCCAGGCGGACCGATTCGCTGCGGTAGGTATTGCCGCGCGAGCGTCCGGACAGCTGCGCATGCAGTCCACCACCCAGCGCCTTGTCCAGCGTGTCGCGCACCATCGTCGCGCAGTTGGCGGTGTAGTAGTCGTAGTGGTAGCGCGCGTTCTCCGGCCTGGCCCGCTCGGCCAGGTCGGCGGCCAGTGCGCGCGCCTGGTCCGGGCGCAGATCCAGCCACTGCACGCTCGCTCCGCGGCCGGTCTCGTCGTAGTACGACAGGTCCTGCTGAAGGGGCAGCGCCACCAGGTAATACATCATGTCGCCACGCACGAAACGACCGATGAAGTCATCCTCGGACGGATCGAAGTAGCCGAAATTGTACGACGTTGCTTCACCACTGGCCGGATCGAGTACCACGATGGCGTCATGACCGAAACGCTCGAAGAACACCGTGCCGGGCTGCATCGTCACCACGCCGATGCGCGGCGCCGGGGTTCCGGCGACTGTAGCCGTCGCCTGCGCGAAGGCGATGGCAGGCACGGCCGTGGCCAGCATGCACAGTGCCAGCCACAGGGTGAGGATCAGCCCGCGCCGCTTCAAGCGTCGTCCTGCGCGTCCGGTGGCAGCACCGTCACGTGGAAGGCCTGTACCCGGCGCGCATCGGCACGCGCGACACGGAACATGAAGCGGTCCAGCGCCAGTTCGTCTCCGATCTCCGGAAGGTGACCGACCGCTTCCGTGACCAGGCCGCCGATGGTGTCGTAGTCCTCGTCGGAGAACGTGGCACCGAAGCGCTCGTTGAAATCCCCGATCGGGGTCAGGGCATCGACCACGTACTGGCCGTCGGCCTGGATCGCGATCTGTGCCGACGGATCCTCGGCTTCGTCGTGCTCGTCATCGATGTCGCCGACGATCTGTTCCAGCACGTCCTCGATGGTGACCAGGCCGGCGACGCCGCCGTACTCGTCGACCACGATGGCCATGTGGTTGCGCGACAGGCGGAACTCCTTCAGCAGCACGTTGAGCTTCTTCGCTTCAGGAATCAGCACCGCCGGGCGCAGCAGTTCGCGTACGTTGGCCGGGCCGTGGTCGGCAACCACGCCGCGCAGCAGGTCCTTGGCCAGCAGGATGCCGAGGATGTCGTCCTTGTTCTCGCCATGCACCGGGAAGCGCGAATGGCCGGATTCGACCACCTGCTTCATCAGTTCCAGGAAGGGCGCTTCGACCGGCAGCGAGACCATCTGCGAACGCGAGATCATCACGTCGCCCACGGTCAGCTCGGCCACCGAAATGGCGCCTTCCATCATCTTCAGGGTATCGGCGGCGATCAGACCTTCTTCCTGCGCGGTGTGCAGGACAGCGACCAGCTCGTCGCGGGTATGGGGTTCGCCGGAGAATGCGGACGTCAGGCGTTCCAGCCAGCCGCGCTTCTTTTCACTGTGCTCCTGCAGGGAGCTACTACTGTCGTCTTCAGACATCTCTGGAAAAAGGGCACCCGGCATGCCGGGCGTTGGCGCCAGTCTAGCAGGATGTAGCGGCCTGTCAGCGCCCCCCGCTGCCGGGGCCGGTGATCGGGGGCGGCGCCAGTTCAGGCCGGGACGCCGGTGCTTCGGGCAGGTCCAGGCTGTAGGTGCAGCCGGCCAGCGTCCGGCCCGGGTGGGAGGCCACCGTTGAGACACTGAGGATGATCGACTCGATCTGCGCCTCGCCGGTGGTCGGGTCGGTCACGTCACGGCTGACCAGTTCGCGCCCCGCCATGAACTTGCCGTCCTGGTCGTATCCGGTCTCCAGCCCGAGCCGCCTGGCCAGTGGCCGGGGGTCGGCCTCATCGAGGATGGCCATGATGCTGGCACCGGCCATCGCGACCCGGTCCGTGCGGGTGCCGAACACCGTGATGGGCTGCGCCAGACGGTACTCGCTCAGGAACCGGTTGCCCTGCGGCAGGGGTTGCAGGCCGCTGGCGACCGCTTTCAGCGGGTCGGCCAGCAGCGGTGCCAGCGCGGCATGGGCGGCCACGTCCTGGCGGCATTCGATCAGTGCCGGCAGGTCCAGCGGAGCGGCGGACGCAGAGGTGGCAAGCAGCAGGGGCAGGAACACAGCGGCACTCCGTGGTGGCGCCGAGCCTGGGCTCGGCTGCCTTCCGGTCAGGGGGGCGGCGGGCTCAGCGCTCGCCGGCGTAAGGGTCGGCGATGCCGAGCTCGGCCAGGATCTCGCGCTCCAGCTGCTCCATCGCCTCGGCTTCCTTGTCGTCTTCGTGATCCCAGCCGAGCAGGTGCAGCACGCCGTGCACGGTGAGGTGCGCATAGTGGGCGTTGAGCGCCTTGCCCTGCTCACCGGCCTCGCGCTCGACCACCGGGGCACAGATCACCAGGTCGCCCAGCAGCGGGAACTTCACGCCCTTGGGCAGGCCTTCGGGCACTTCGGCCGGGAAGCTGAGCACATTGGTGGCGTAGTCCTTGCCGCGGTAGTGGCGGTTCAGCGACTGCCCCTCCTTGGCATCGACCACGCGGATCGCCAGGTCGGCTTCGCGGATCCGCCCCTTCAGGGCCGCGGCAACCCACCTGCGGAAGCTCACCGCGGCCGGCAGTCCGGCGCGGGGCAGGGCGTAACTGACGGCGACGTCCAGCCGTACGGGACCACGGGTCATGATGTCGCTCCGGGTTGGATCTGATGCAGGTCGCGGCGGTCGTAGGCACTGACGATGCGGGCCACCAGCGGATGGCGGACGACGTCGCGCGATTCGAAGAAGGTGAAGCTCACGCCCTCGACATCGCGCAGCACGTCGATGGCATCGCGCAGGCCCGATTTCAGGTGCTTGGGCAGGTCGGTCTGGGTCAGGTCGCCGGTGACCACGGCGGTGGAGCCGAAGCCCAGCCGGGTCAGGAACATCTTCATCTGCTCGATGGTGGTGTTCTGCGCCTCGTCCAGGATCACGAACGCGTCGTTGAGCGTGCGGCCACGCATGTACGCCAGCGGTGCGATCTCGATGACGTTCTTCTCCAGCAGCTTGACCACCTTCTCCACGCCCATCATTTCGTACAGGGCGTCGTACAGCGGCCGCAGGTAGGGGTCGACCTTCTGGGTCAGGTCGCCGGGCAGGAAGCCGAGCTTCTCGCCGGCCTCGACCGCAGGCCGCACCAGGATCAGGCGCTGCACGCGCGACTCGTTCAGCGCTTCCACCGCGCTGGCCACGGCCAGGAAGGTCTTGCCGGTACCGGCCGGGCCGATGCCGAAGTTGATGTCATGGGTGGCGATCTGGTGCAGGTAGCGGCCCTGGTTGGCGCCGCGACCGCGCACGGTGCCACGCTTGACCCGGATCGCCACGTCCTGTGCTTCGTACGAGCGTTCGGCGATCTGCTCCACGTTGGCCTGGGCCAGGCGCAGGTGGATGGCGTGGTTGTCGAAGGTGGTCTCGCCGGCTTCGGCGTACAGGGCCTCGATCAGCTTCTGCGCTTCCACGCTGGCTTCCTTCGGTCCACTGATGCGGAACACGAAGCCGCGATTGGCGATCTCCACGCCGAGTTTCAGTTCGATCTGTCGCAAATGGCCGTCGAACGGGCCGCACAGGTTGGCCAGGCGCGCGTTGTCTTCCGGCGACAGGGTGAAGTCTCGATGCTCGATGTTTTTCATTGCTGGAGGTGGGGCGGAAGCCTTCCACCACAGTGTCTTCAAGGGGAAACAAGGGTAGCGCGCGGGGGCGCACACGGCCAGTACGGGGGTTGCTACGCGGTTTTCCACACGGGGTGTGGATCGGGCCCGCGGGAACCTGTGGATAGACGTTCGCAATGCTTGTGCCACAAGCTTCCTGCGCCGGTGGTGAAAAAAGCGTCACGACCGGGTGGGGAACGGAAACCGGAAGCAGCGGTGGCCACGGGAAGGTTCACAGGCATTGAGCGTCGGGGCGGAGCGCCCGGCCAGGGAGAGGTCATGGATGTTTCACATACGGCAGCTGCGCACGCGCCGCTGGCGGGGCTCGGGTCGAACGGGCAACTGCATCGGCTGCAGGCTGAGGGCCTGCCTCCCTTGTTCGTCGAACAGTGGTGGGGCCACGAAAGCCTGGTCAACGGTTTCGATTACTGGGTAGATGCCGTGCACCCGGATGCGGGCCTGTCATGCGCAGACTGGCCGGGACTGAGCGCCGCGCTGGTCACCTGCCTCGATGATGGCCAGGACCACCATCGCTGCGGCTACATCGCCGCCGCTCACCTCCTTGGCGCAGACGGCGGTCTGGCGCGCTATCGGCTGCATCTCGTGCCATGGACATGGTTCCTGCGGCATGCGCGGCGCAGCCGTGTCCATCAGCAGCGGACCGTCCGGGACATCGTCGAGGACGTGTTCGGCACGCACAGCGGACTGGCCCGCTGGCGCTGGAGCGACGATGCCCTGGCCGCTCTGGCCGCCGCATCCGTGCGCGACTGCTGCATCCAGTATCGGGAGCCGGACCTTGAGTTCGTGCAGCGGCTGTTGGCCGATGAAGGCATTGCGGGCACGTTCGAGAGCGACAGCAGCGGCGGATTGACGCTCGTGCTGTTCGCCGACAGCAGCGTGCAACCTGAGAATCCACAATCGGCCCGAGACGGCGGTATCCGTTTCCACCGTGACGACGCCACCGAGCGCGCAGATGCCCTGCAGCAGCTGGGCAGGTGGCGTCGGCTGGGCAGCAGCCGGCTCTCGCTTGTCACCGACGATGGCCCTGCGGCCACCGTCCGACATGTGCAGATGCCACTGCAGGACGCCGGGCACAGCCCGCGCGAGGTCTATGAGCCGGTGGGCACCCACGCCCTGGCTGGCGCCGATGAGGGGTATCGTCGCGCGCGGCGAGCAGCTGAAGCGCACGAGGCCGGCAGTGCAGGCTGGCTGGCGGCAGGCAGCGTACGCAGCCTGCAGGTCGGTCGCTTCATCCGCGTTCTGGCCGCGGGCGCTGGTTCGACGCCGACCCTGCTGCCGACCGAACTACTGCATTACGGGTGCAATCCGCCGCCGATCACGCAGGGGGCGGAGCAACCACGCGCTGCGGCACCGGCCCGCTGGCTTGAGGCCGGTTCAGCCATGCCCGGCGTGGCGCTGGAGGCAAACGCGCCCCTGGGTTATGCCAATCGCTTCCGCGCCGTCGATCGGAATCGACCGTGGCGGCCCGTGCTGGCCGATGGCACCGGCGAACGCATCCACCCGCGGCCGCTCGCGCCAGGCCATCAGACCGCTACGGTCATCGCTGGCGATGGCCGTGATGATGCCGCTCTGTACGCCGATCACCTGGGCCGGGTACGGGTACGTCTGCATCTTCAGGACGCCACAGATGCCGGTACGACCTGTTGGCTGCGGGTCGCGCAGCGCTACGCTGGACCGGGCGTCGGTGCACAGTTCCTGCCGCGTGTCGGCCAGGAGGTGGTGATCGGCTTTCTGGACGGCAACATCGATCAGCCCTTGGTGCTGGGCGCGCTGTACAACGGTCGTGGCGAGGCGGGCGTTGCGCGCACCCCGGCCGGAGCAGCGGCCGCAGACGAAAGCGGCGGCCTGTTCGGGCATGCCACCGACTCCCGTCCGAGCGCACAGGGCAATGCGGCCGGCGGTCATGCGCCTGTCTGGCACGCGATGGCACCGGGGCAGGACCAGCACCGGCATGCCGGGGCGGTATGGGGCATCCAGTCACGGGAATGGTCCGGAACGGGTTACAACCGGCTGGCCTTCGATGATTCCGACGCACAGCTGCGCGTGCAGCTGGCCAGCAGCCACGCCAGCAGCGAGCTGAATCTTGGTCATCTGCTGCACATGGCTGACAACCATCGTGGTTCCCTGCGCGGAGAAGGCGCGGAACTGCGCACTGACGCGTGGGGCGCGCTGCGTGCCGAACGGGGCGTCTGGTTGACCGCGCGTGGCCACGCTGCGCTGTCACCCGCAGGCGAAGTGGCTGCGGCCGGCGCGCTGCTGCAGCAGGCCGCCCTCCTGGCCGCGTCCAGCCATGGCGCGGCTACGATGCACGGCACGGCTGGCTTGGACAGCCACGCAGTACGGGAGGACAGCACCGGCGTGGCAGGTCTGCAACGGGTTGCGCGGGCCAGTGTGACCGGACTTTCCTATGCGCAGGCCAGCGCCGATGAGGAGGGCCGCCCCGCGCCCGGCGATGTTCCGCATACCGGCCAGCCAACGCTGGGCCTGCATGGGCAGGCCGGTCTGATGATGGTGGCCGGGCAGGCACTGCACTGGGGCGGTGCCCGGAATGTGGCACTGTCCAGTGGCGGGCACACCGATGCCAACGTGGCCGGCGGTGCGCGCCTGCACGCGGCGCAGGCGGTGGGCATGCTGGCGGCCAGTGGCCGCAGCTTTGCCGGTGATGCGGCATTGACCATCGTCGCTGGGCAGGAGGTACTGGACATCCGGGCCCAGTCCGAAACGATCCACCTGCAGGCGCGCAGCACCGTGCGTGCAGCGAGCGGGCAAGGGGCTGTGGAGCTTGCCGCACCGCGCACCCTGCACATCGCCACCGCCGGTGGCGCCAGCATTACGCTGGAAGATGGCAACCTGGTGCTGGTCTGCCCCGGCACGGTGACCGTGCAGGCCGGGCAGCGCACCTTCGTCGGCCCGGCGCAGCTGACCCGTCCCCTGCCGGACATGCCGTCCAGCGCGCTGGACGGGCAGGTTCCGAAGCTTGCCTTCAGGCTGCAGGACATCCCGGGCCCACAGGGTGTGCCGCTGGGCGGGCAGCCCTGGAGGATCGTGCGCACGCACCGCGCCCTGGACGATGAGCAGCGTGACAGCGCCCTGCTGCCGGAACGCTGGGCCGAGACCCTGGCCGAAGGTGAGGCCGACGCACAGGGCGATGTCAGCCTGGACGATGCGCTGTGCGCGAGGATCTGGAGTGACGCAGGCCGCCATCCCGGCTGCCTGTTCCTGGTACACGGAATCGACGTGATCCCGCTGCAGCGGCCCCGGCCATACAGCGGCTCCCCGGGGGGGCGGGCAACCCTGGACACGCTGGAGGCGATCAACTATGGCAAGAGTCTGGCCGACCTGCCCGACGATGCCGCACTGCATGCCTACCGGCAGCGCGCCGAGTACGAGTTCCAGTCCCACATCGACGCCAGCCCGGCCCGGCGCAAGGAGATCTGATCATGGCAGACGCCAACGCATGGGGCAGGGTCGAGCGCGCCTCTCTCATCTGCAGGGATGGCCAGAAAGGCACGACCAGCGGCGACTACTACGCACCACCGGACCGTCAGTTCGCGCCGGTGCGGCACGGGAACCGCGTCGACGCGTTCACCGACGGGCGCTCGGCCATGAAGGCGATGGCCGATGCCATCCGCGGCGCGCAGAAGTTCATCTTCATCGCCGACTGGCAGATGAACTTTGATACCGAGATGGACGCGCGCGGCGACGCGCACTCCGCGCGCCTGAGCGAGCTGCTGTTCGACGCGATCAACCAGCGCGGCGTGGATGTGCGGGTACTGCTCTACGACAGCGTGGAGGCGGCCGCCTACACCCACGAGAACGAGGTGCGCACGGCGCTGTACAAGATGCAGGATGACAAGACGCCCGGGCAGGTGCAGGTGGGCCTGCACAACCCGGCGACCGGCCGCACCGATGCCTTCAACATCGCCTTCTCGCACCACCAGAAGATCCTGGTGGTAGACGGACGCATCGGCTTCGTCGGAGGACTCGACGTCGCCCATGGCCGTTGGGACGACGGCAACTTCGACGTGGTCTGCGACCCGACGCTGCACGTGATCAATGACCATTACAACAACTGCCTGAGCAAGTATCGGAGCATGACGGATGATGAGACGGAGCTCACGCTGGACAAGCCCGATACCAGCCCGGATGCGGCAGGCCGCGTTCGTCCCGGCTTCGCACAGGCGTATGTGCCCGGCATGGCCATCGCACTGGACCAGATGAAGTCGCAGTGGGATGCCGGTGCCGCATTGGCCGAACTGCAGGACTATGCGGACAAGCTGGGCGTACCCGACGCGCTTGAGCGCGAAGGCATCCGCAAGCTCGCCGAGATGGTCATTCCGGGAATGGAAGAGGGGATGGCGGTCAAGCGCACCGTCGCACGCACGTTCCTGGCCATCCAGACGACGCTGGAGGAGATCGGCAAGGAATATGCAGATGTCATTGCCGCGTCGAACCGTGCCGCCGACGAAGCCATCAAACTGAATCCGGTCCAGGCGGCTGCCGCAGCAGGGCGTGCGGTGGCAGGCTTCAGCGCCATCCAGGCGAAGAAGTTCGGCAGCTGGCTCGACCAGCAGAAGAACGACATCCGGGCGGCAGCGCTGCGGCCCTTCCAGACTGCAGAGAAAGCGGCGGGCTACCTGCTCGATCCGCGCAGCCTGCGCGCGGACATCGAAGGCCGACTCAGCGAAATAGAAGCAAAGATCGACAAGGCGAAGAAAGACTGGGAATCGCTGGTGCAGTGGATCAATACGCCGGTTGATCGCACCCAGCGGCTGCTCGACAGCGGCCGCCAGCCTCGCATGCCCTGGCAGGACGTGCACGCGCAGATCGCGGGCCCGGCCGTGTTCGATATCTGCAGCAACTTCATGCATCGCTGGAATGCCATGGTCTGGCAGAACCAGCGCGGCGACCGGACCATCGGCTCGCTGCTGCGCAAGGGGCTGAACACGGGCCTTCGCAAGACCAATGAATGGCTCGACACAGCGCTGCCCGAGCAGACCACCCTGGCGCGTGGCATGGAACTGACGCCATTGAGCGATCAGTGGCTGCAGTCCATGGGGGGCATGCAGGCGGTGTTCGGTGACCTGACGGTGCCGGGCACGGCGGGAAAGATCAGCGTGCAGATCGTGCGTTCCTCGGGCACCGCCCTGCATGCGCTGGAGAAGAAGGGGTGCAGGGAACTCGGCCTGAACCTGGACGACGCCAGCTGCCTGCAGCCGTACTGGGAGCGTGAGCAGCCGATGCACTCCATTCTCGACGCAATGGTCAACTGCATCGCATCGGCCAGTGCCTGCATCTATCTGGAAACGCAGTTCCTCATTTCCGATTGCGGCTGGTCCGACGCGGATCCGGGCAGCGTGGTGGAAACCGCAGTGAAGGGCGGGGAGCGGCGGGATGCGACGGATGCCGAAAAGGCGAAGCTTGGTCACGTGGGGCGCGGCGTGGGGATGAGCGGCCCGGTAGGCAGGGCCGGCATCGTGCAGGATGTGGTGGAACACAGGCAGGGAGTGAAGTCGGCGGCCAGCAACCCGCTGGTGGCCGCCCTGGCCGCGCGCATCCGCCGCGCGATCCTGGCCCGGCAGGGCTTCCATGTGTACATCACCCTGCCGGTGCACCCGGAGGGCAGCCTGGCGGACGGTGCCGTCGTGAAGCAGCAGTACTGGGTGCAGCAGACCCTGCTGCGTGGTGACGACAGCCTGATCCGGCGCATCTGCCGATCATTGATCGCACGTGACAAGGACATCCGCGAGGCCAGCGTGGAGGAGGCTGACCTGCAGGCCGAGGTCAAGGCCGGGCGCTGGAAGGAATACCTGTCGGTGATGAATCTGCGCAGCTACGGCGTGCTGGCCGAAACGCGCAGAAGCGATCATCTGCCGCCGCACACGATCGGCTCCGAGCATGGCCCCTCCCTGTATGTGGTGACCGAGCAGTGCTATGTGCATTCCAAGCTGCTGATCGTTGATGACGCGGTGGCGATCATCGGCAGCGCGAACTGCAATGACCGCAGTCTGCTGGGGACGGGTGATACCGAGATCGCCGCGGTGATCGTTGATGGCGAGGCGAAGCGGATGGATCTGGGCAACGGCGTGCAGGTAATAACCCGAACGTTTGCTCGGGAGCTGCGGTTGAAGTTGTGGAGGAAGTTTCTGGGGCAGGAGATTCAAAAGCTGCCGGAGAAGGAGAATCAGCACTTCGTGTTCTCCGAGTTGACCGAGGGCTACTACCCGTGGTTCAACAAGAACGTGCCAACCTTGACGGTGGACAGGCCAGCAAGTGCCGAGACGTGGAGAAGCATCAGAGATCTTGCCGATTCAAATTCCGCCGCTTATCAGCGTGTCTTCACCAATGTCCCCCGCGACTCGTTCCCTCGCTACGACTCCGTGCTTCATGGATTTCCCGCCGCAGGCCTGAGTGACAAAGGACACGTCAAGCGCGTCCTGTACGCGCAGCCGGCGGACCTGCAACCAGAGTTCATGCTGGAGCCAAGCGTTGTAAGCAACTACGTGACCGGTGCCGTGGGTCGGCACGATGCAGAAAGGGCGACAAGGATGCTGAGAGGCAATGAAGAGCGCAAGGGCATTCAGGGCTTCTGGGTCACCATGCCGCTGCTCTGGGGCAGCGGCATGGATGACCCTGCTGCCGCGATGCCGAAAGAGATCATTGCAGCCGCGCCTGTTCAGAGGGACAGGTCAACTGAACTGGCTTACTCCAGTCGGGAGGTCCCCGGGGAACAAGGAGAGCAGGTATGAGTGGTTATCAACTGTTGAGGGGATTCTTCGTTCTTGGTGGCCTGTGTGCCGTACAGACTGCGCCTGCCTATTGTGATTCGTCAAACGAGAAGAATGCGCCGATCTACGGCAATGAAGTAGTGCTCAAGTTCTCGCCGAGGGAGTTTGGTGGAGGGTCTGCAGTAGCCGCCAGTCTTGATCGTGTGAACGCGACTGCCCCCTTTGTGCGGATTGACATAAGCCCCCATGTCAGTGAGCTGCACAACAAGCCATTCAACTCGAGTGGTGGTTCGGTCTACTACCTGGAAAGAGGCGTTCAAGGGCAACGGATATGTCGCGCCGAGCAATGGAAGAGGCGAGAGTCCCAATTGATTGACGCACAGGCTCCTGAAAGCCTGCACCCTGCAGTCAGGCATGTGTATCCATATTTCGAGCTTTACAAGACGCAGGAGCTTGATTACGACGGGTCAGGTCAACTGACGTCGATTCATGCAACTGACGCGGAAGGGCATAGGGCGACAACCTTCTGTGCGCTCTATGATGGTGATGGTCGCATAGAAGTAGCGAATGAGAGCTCTGGGTTGATTGTCTCGGATAAGCCAGATTTTCAGTGTGCGCAGCTCCGCGATATGCCATCCCGCACTTCAACTCGATACTTCACTTATCGACCGGATGGATCGCGAGCTTCCGACGTAGTCAAGGAAGCCACGCGTAAGCCAGGTGAGAATCCCAATCGCGAGGACACCGGCTTTGGAACCGAGGCAACCGATGGTGCATGGACTGTGAGTGGCTTCATCAATGTCGACGATGCTGAGTTGAAGCGGGTCGTGGGTATTCGCTTCCATGGCAGTGAAAAGCGCGGGCTTCGTGGTGTTGAAAGTGCTTCATTCTCCATGGCGCCGTCGGACGCCACGGCTGTCTTCGCGCAACGCAGCCAAGAGCCCACTAATAAGCTGAAATACAGGTTCCCCGGCGAGCGTGTGCCAGCAGAAATCGCCAAGGGGCTGTTCGAGGGAATCACCGACTACACCCGCGTCCGGGAATATCGCCATCGCTCGCATCGACGGATCTTCGAGGTCTTCGGACCGGGTGCCAAGCAGCCCCACGAACGCCAGTGGCGCACGCTGGATCTGAATCGCCAGGAAAACTACGACGCAAACGGCAGGCTCACGCGGGTGATCCTGTTCGGCCCGGTTCCCGGTAGTGGTGGCTACACCGAGAACCTGCGCGCATACGCAGAGAAGGGTGTGTTGAAGCTCACGCCGCTGACCAGCGGCTACAGCTCCTACCGCGTCTACGACTATGACGCAGCAGGCAACGAGACGCTCTCGTTCGTGTGCTGGCGCCATGAAGTCTCGACCAACAAGCCGTATGCCCATTTCCCCTGGTGGGAGCCCGATCCCCGTCCCAAGCGCAGTCGTGAAGCCGAACTGCAGTACGGCAGGACGCAGGTGGGCACACGCTGCGGGACGCCGGACGGCAGGATGATCATAGAGGGCATGGGACCGGTGAAGAAGCTGATGGAGACCCGGTACGGATTCGGGACGACGAAGCTGGGATTCCTGAGCGAGTAGCGCGGTGCGTCCTTCTGAGGCTCAGAGCAGACCCGCTAAGCGAAGGTTGCGGCCAGCAACGAGGCCCGGCGGGCTCGCCCCTGAGACCCACCGCTTTTCCACAATCACTGTGGAACGACGCGCAATCAACCTGTGGATAGGTGACGCAGAGCCTTCTGCACAGAGGGTATGCGTGGCGTGGTGAGAAAATCACCACGACTGCTGTGTGGGGGCAAGCCGTACATGGCTCCCCCCGCCCCGGCGATCAGCCTTCCGTCACCACCCGCCCGCGCAGCGAATTGGTTAATGCCTCGGTGATCACCACATCCACGAACTGACCGATCAGGCGTGCCGGCGCCGGGAAGTTCACCGAGCGCATGTTCTCGGTCTTGCCGGTCAGCTCGTTCGGGTTCTTGCGCGAAGGACCTTCCACCAGCACCGTCTGCACGGTGCCGACCATCTTCGCGGAAATGCCGGCGGCGTGCGCGTTGATGCGCTCCTGCAGGCGCGACAGCCGCGCGTGCTTCTCGGCATCGCTGAGCGTGTCTTCCAGGTCGGCGGCCGGAGTGCCCGGACGACGCGAATAGATGAAGGAGAAACTGTGGTCGAAGCCGATGTCCTCGATCAGCTTCATGGTCTTCTCGAAGTCCGCCTCGGTCTCGCCGGGGAAGCCGACGATGAAGTCCGAACTGATCGAGATGTCCGGGCGCACCGCGCGCAGCTTGCGGATCTTCGACTTGAACTCCAGCGCGGTGTAGCCTCGCTTCATCGCCGACAGGACGCGGTCGCTGCCGGCCTGCACCGGCAGATGCAGGAAGTTGGCCAGCTGCGGCACATCGCGGAACGCGTCCACCAGCGAGTCGCTGAACTCCAGCGGGTGTGAGGTGGTGAAGCGGATGCGGCCGACGCCATCGATCTCGGCGATGGTGCGGATCAACAGGCCCAGATCGGCGAACTCGCCATCGCCATACGGGCCACGGTAGGCGTTGACGTTCTGGCCGAGCAGGTTGATCTCGCGTACGCCCTGCGCGGCCAGCTGTGCCACTTCCACCACCACGTCCTCGAATGGACGGCTGACTTCGGTGCCGCGGGTGTAGGGCACCACGCAGAACGAGCAGTACTTCGAGCAGCCTTCCATGATCGACACGAACGCCGACGCGCCTTCAGCGCGCGGTTCCGGCAGGCGGTCGAACTTCTCGATTTCCGGGAAGCTGATGTCCACCTGCGGTCGCTTCTGCTCGCGACGCGCTCGGATCAGCTCCGGCAACCGGTGCAGGGTCTGCGGGCCGAACACCAGGTCCACGAACGGCGCGCGCTTGATGATGGCCTCGCCCTCCTGCGAAGCGACACAGCCACCGACGCCGATGATGACCTCGCGGCCCTGGTTCTTCAGCCCCTTCCAGACGCCGAGCTGGCTGAACACCTTCTCCTGCGCCTTCTCGCGGATGGAACAGGTGTTGACCAGGATGACGTCGGCATCCTCCGGGGTGTCGGTCAGCACCAGGCCGTCGCTGGCGGCGAGCACGTCGGCCATCTTGGCCGAGTCGTACTCGTTCATCTGGCAACCGTGGGTCTTGATGTACAGCTTGCCCTTGATCTGCTCCGGCGTGCGCGGAGCGGAGGGCAGGGCAACGAGCGGGGTGCCGCCCGGCGTGGCGGGCGGAAAGACGTCTGGCGTCCCGGTCATGGCGCTTAATCCATTCGGGTGGCGGGAAAGCGGGCAATTCTACCCGCATCCTGCGCCTCCCGCCGCGCTGCACGCTCATGGGGCACGGCCCCTGCCGCGCCCGGTAGCGCCGGGCCGTGCCCGGCGGGCGCCCTTACGCCGCGATTAGCTCCGCGTCGATCTGCCGCGACCTGTCGAAGGCCGTCAGTGCGCCCATCCGGGCGATGTAGTCCGCCGTGGCGGGGGCGGGCTGCACCAGCCCGAAGTCGGTGGTCCATTTCAGGGCATTGCCCCACAGCACGTCGGCGGCGCTCATTTCCTCACCCAGCAGGTAAGGCCCCTGCGCCAGCTGCGCCTCGATCACCTGCAGTACGGTTTCCGCGTCGTTGTAGGGCGACATCGACTGCGGGGGCGGGTCGCGGCGCATCGCGCGGTCGATCATCGCCGGCTCGAAACAGGCGCCGTAGAAAGCCATCCAGCGCAGGTAGGGGCCGCGCAGCGGCGAGCCGATCGGCGGCGCCAGGCCGGCTTCGGGGTAGAGATCGGCCAGGTACAGGTAGATCGCCACCTGCTCGGTCACCAGCGCGCCCTCATGGATGATCGCCGGCACTTTGCCCATCGGGTTGATGGCCAGGTAGGCCGGGGCCAGGTTGGCGCCGGCTTTCAGGTCCAGCACATGCAGGCGGTAGTCGGCACCCAGGGCTTCAAGCAGGGCCACGGCGCCGCTCGAGCGTGAACGGGCAGCGTGATAGAGGGTGATCTGGCGGGACGTCATGGCAGTGCTCCTTGCAGCAGAGGGGTGAACTGGGGCCCATGCTGGGGCACTATTGCGGACGACTTCTGTCCTCGATCCCTCATGCGCCATACCGCCCATCGGCTGCTCCGCCTGATCGCCCTGCTGCAGGCCCGCCGACAGTGGTCGGGGGCTGAACTGGCCGAGCGCATGGGGGTGGACCGGCGCAGCATCCGCCGCGACATCGAGCGCCTTCGTGAGCTGGGCTATCCGGTCAGGGCATCGGCCGGGGTAGGGGGCGGCTATCAGCTGGGGGCGGGCGCACCGGTACTGCCGATGCTGCTGGACGAAGAGGAGGCGACGACCCTGGCCATCGCCCTGCGTGCGGCCTCGGCCACGGTGGCCGGCATCGACGAGACCGCGCGCGGTCTGCTGTCCAAGCTCGATCCACTGGTGCCGACCCGCCGCCGCCAGCAGGCTGGCGAGGTGCACGCCGCCACCGCGACGCTGTCGGATCTGCCTTCCACCGACGCACGTCTGCTGGGGCGCCTGGCCCAGCATTGCCGCCAGGCAACCCGGCTGGCCTTCGAGTACCGCAGCGCGCAGGACGCGGTGACCCAGCGCGAGGTCGAGGCCCAGCATCTGGTCAACTACGGACGTCGCTGGTACCTGCTGGCCTGGGATCTGGGCCGCCAGGACTGGCGCACGTTGCGGGTGGACCGGATGGGCGCGGTGCGCGCACTGGCCGAGCCCGGCCTGCATCGGCGCACGCCCGCACCGCCCGATGTGATGGTGCGGCAGGCGGTCAGCCAGGCGCCGTTCGCGCTGCAGGCGGTGCTGCGCCTGGCCGGCAGCCACACCGAGCTGGAAGGTCGCATTCCCCCCTGGTGTGGCGTGCTCGAAGCGGATGGTGCCGGTCACTGCCTGCTGCGCATGGGCGCGGAAAGCCGCGGCATGATGCTGGCGCAGATTCTCAGCCTCGACCGGGTGCCGCTGGAGCTGTGGACCACGCCGCCGGGGGGGGGGGGGGGGGGGGGGGGTGCGGGCGGGGGGCGCGGGGCGCCGCCCCCCCCCCCCCCCAGACCCCCCCCCGGCCCCCCCCCCCCCCCCCCCCCCCCCCCCCGGCCCCCATCCATGATCGGCTCTGGCGATCAGCCGCGAGGGGGCTCAGCCCGGTGGCCGGGACCTCAATACCCCGCCGCCTGCCCATCCTTCCGACTCTCCGACGCGCCGTAGTACACGCCCGTGTCCGGATCCCGCATGATCGCCTGATACCCGCCGTACGGACCGTCGGCGAACACGATGCGATGCCCCTTGCGCATCAGCGCGCGCACCGTTTCGTACGGGAAGCCCGTCTCCAGGTTCACCTCCCCCCCATCGGTCATCGCCGTGGCCTGACCGGTCGGCTCCGTGGAACCTTCATGCTGGATACGCGGCGCATCTCCGGCCTCCTGCAGGTTCATGCCGAAGTCCACCAGGTTCATCACGATCTGCGCGTGGCCCTGCGGCTGCATCGCACCGCCCATCACGCCGAAACTGGCATAGGGCTTTCCATCCTTGGTGATGAACGCCGGAATGATGGTCTGGAACGGGCGCTTGCCCGGTGCGTAGCCATTCGGATGGTTCTTCTGCAGCACGAACATCTCGCCGCGGTCCTGCAGGATGAAACCGAGCCCCGGGGGCGCCATGCCGCTGCCCATCCCGCGGTAGTTCGACTGGATCAGCGACACCATCATGCCGTCAGCATCGGCCACGGTCATGTAGATCGTATCGCCCTCCTCCAGCTGCTTCGGCGTGCCCGGCTGCACTTCCTTCAACGCCTTGTCCATGGAAATCAGTGCACGCCGCTGCGCGGCATACTCCTTGGAAATCAGCTTCTGGACCGGTGCGGGCTGGAAGGCCATGTCGGCGTAGAAGCGCGCACGATCGGCGAAGGCCAGCTTCTTGGCCTCCACGAACAGATGCACGTGCTCGGGCGAGCCGAATGGAATCTTCGAGAAGTCGTAGCCTTCAAGTACGTTGAGAATCTGCAGCGCGGCGATGCCCTGGCTGTTCGGCGGCAACTCCCATACGTCGTAACCGCGATAGTTGCTGCTGACCGGCTCGACCCACTCGCCGTGGTGGTCGGCCATGTCCTGGTAGCTCAGGTAGCCACCATTGGCCTTGAAGTAATCGCCGATGGTGTGGGCGATCTCGCCCTTGTAGAAGGCATCCCGGCCGCCGTCGGCCACCTTCTGCAACGTATCGGCCAGGTTCGGGTTCTTCCACATCTCGCCCTTGCGCGGGGCATGCCCGTTGACCGTGAACTGTTCCTTGAAGCCGGGATACTGCGACAGCCGTGGCACGGAACGATCCCAGTAATAGGCGATCACCTCGGCCACCGGGTGGCCTTCGCGCGCGTAGCGGATGGCGGGCGCAAGATTGTCGGCCATGGGCTTGCGGCCAAAGCGGCCATGCAGGGCGAACCAGCCATCGACGGCACCCGGCACGGAGACCGGCAACGGCCCGGTCGCCGGGATCTCCTTCAGGCCGCGGCGCTGGAACTCGGCCAGGGTCAGCGACTTCGGCGAGCGGCCGGACCCGTTGTAGCCGTACAGCTTCTGTGTCTTCGGGTCCCAGACGATGGCGAACAGATCGCCACCGATGCCATTGCCGGTCGGCTCCATCAGGCCCAGCGCAGCATTGGCGGCGATGGCGGCATCGACCGCCGAGCCGCCGGATTTCATCACGTCCAGTGCGATCTGGGTGGCCAGTGGCTGCGAAGTGGCCGCCATGGCGTGAGGCGCGATGACTTCCGAGCGGGTGGCGAAGGTGTGGCCGGTGATGCGGTCGGCAGCGAGGGAAAGCGCGGGCATGGCCGCCAGGACGGCGGCAGCCAGCAGGGAACGGGCAAGGCGTCGGGACACAGTCGGGTTCCGATGGAAGGGTGGTAGCACCGATCATCGCCGCTGCGGCCTTCACGCGGTATCGGGCAGAGGTCATGGGGCGAGGCGGCCGCGGCGACCGCTGCCGGCACCGGGTCATGCCCGGCGGGCAGAACCCCCAAAATCCGCGCAAAAACCTTGGTGAAAGGAGTGAATTCGGGTTCACCGAAACACTTTCAGCGGCAACCATCCTTGCGCCACAAGCGATTCCGCTGGACGCAGCGGAAAGTGCCTGGAATCACGCCGACAAGGGTTGACATCGTCAAAACAGCTGTGTTTCTCTCGATCACATGCTGCAACACAACACACCACCGCGAACCCACATCGAAGCCGCCGACATCGGCGCCGCGTCGCTGCGTTCGATTCTTGTGCTCGTACTTATTACCCAACCAACAGGTGCGGGACGAGCCAGCGTGTAAGCAGATAGAACACACCGGAACTCGATCAAAAACCCGCACCCGCCCAGGTGCGGGTTTTTTCATTTCAAGACCTGGTTTCAGACGCAACCACCATGACCACCGCCTTCTGCAAAACCCGGACCTGCTGCACCACGATGCCTCGTGGCGGCCGTTCCTGTGCGATGCGCGGCCCCTCCTCCACCGCTTTCCCCTGACCGGCCGGTACGTCGCTTCGACGACCGGCCGTTCTTTTTTCTTCCCACCGCAAGGAACCTCCCCCATGAGCACCAACGACCTGCCCCAGACCAAGATCGCCGTCATCGGCTACGGCAGCCAGGGCCGCGCCCACGCACTGAACCTGCGCGAATCCGGCTTCGATGTGGTGGTAGGCCTGCGGCCGGGCGGCCCGACCGAAGCCAAGGCCCAGGCCGATGGCTTCACCGTCGTGGCTCCCGCCGATGCGGTGAAGGATGCCGACCTGGTCGCCGTGCTGACTCCGGACATGGTGCAGAAGAAGCTCTACAACGACGTGCTGGCGCCCAACATGAAGCAGGGCGCGTGCCTGCTGTTCGCCCACGGCCTCAATGTCCACTACGGCATGATCGAGCCGCGCGCCGACCTGGACGTGGTGCTGGTCGCACCGAAGGGCCCGGGCGCGCTGGTGCGTCGCGAGTACGAGATCGGCCGTGGCGTTCCGTGCATCTGGGCGGTCTACCAGGACACCAGCGGCCAGGCCGCGCAGCATGCGCAGGCCTATGCGACCGGTCTCGGTGGCGCCCGCGCCAATCTGATCCAGACCACCTTCAAGGAAGAAACCGAGACCGACCTGTTCGGTGAGCAGGCGGTGCTGTGCGGTGGCGCCTCGGCGCTGGTACAGGCCGGTTTCGAGACCCTGGTGGAAGCCGGCTACCAGCCCGAGATCGCCTATTACGAAGTGCTGCACGAACTGAAGCTGATCGTGGACCTGTTCTACGAAGGCGGCATCTCGCGCATGCTGGAATTCATCTCCGAAACCGCGCAGTACGGTGACTACGTCAGCGGTCCGCGGGTGATCGATGCCGGCACCAAGGAGCGCATGAAGGAAGTACTGAAGGACATCCAGGACGGCACCTTCACCAAGAACTGGGTGGCCGAGTACGAAGCGGGCCTGCCGAACTACAACCGGTTCAAGCAGGCCGACCTGGAGCATCCGATCGAGAAGGTAGGCAAGGAACTGCGCGCCAAGATGGTCTGGTTGCAAGGACAGGCCGCGTAACCACGCGGCCCTCCCCCACCCGCTTGCAAGGTCCCCCATGAACTCTTCCACACACCGCAGCGCGCCACCCAACGGGGCGCGCTGGCTGACCCAGGCACTGGAGGCCGAAGGCGTCCGCACGCTGTTCGGCTATCCCGGCGGCACCATCATGCCGTTCTACGACGCGCTGGTGGATTCGTCGTTGAAGCACATCCTGGTGCGGCACGAGCAGGGCGCGGCGCTGGCCGCCAACGGTTTCGCACGCGCCAGCGGCCAGGTGGGCGTCTGCGTGGCCACCTCCGGCCCCGGCGCATCGAACCTGGTCACCGGTATCGCCGATGCGATGCTGGACTCGGTGCCGATGGTCTGCATCACCGGCCAGGTCGGTACGCCCCTGCTGGGTACCGACGCCTTCCAGGAGCTGGATGTGTTCGGCCTGACCATGCCGATCGTCAAGCACAGCTGGCTGGTACGCAGCGTCGATGACCTGCCCCGCGTGGTCGCCGATGCCTTCCGCATTGCCCGCGAAGGACGTCCCGGCCCGGTGCTGATCGACCTGCCCAAGGACGTGCAGGTGGCCGATGCCAGTCACCTGCCGGTGCATGTGCCGAGCAGCGTTGAACCACCGCCGGCAGCCACCGACGACGCCATTGCCGCCGCCATCGCAGCGCTGGCGGCGGCGGAGAAGCCGGTGGTGTATGCCGGCGGTGGCATCGCACTGGGCGATGCAGTGCAGGACCTGCGCGATTTCGTCGAGGCCAGTGGCATTCCCACAGTGATGACCCTGCGTGGACTGGGTGCTCTGCCGGCACACCATCCGCAGTCGCTGGGCATGCTGGGCATGCACGGCACCCGCGCTGCCAACATGGCGGTGCAGGAAAGCGATCTGCTGCTGGTGCTGGGCGCACGGTTCGATGATCGCGCCACCGGCAAGCTGGCGGAGTTCGCTCCGTTCGCGCGCGTGGTCCATATCGATGCCGATGCGTACGAGATCTCCAAGCTGCGCAGCGCCGACGTCGCTGTGCCCGGCAATGTCGGCCACGCCATCCGTGCCCTGCATGCGGCCTTCCCCTCCCCCAGGGCCCATCAGGACGCATGGCGCAGCCGCTGTGCGCAGCATCGCGACCGCTTCGCCGCCCGCTACGATGCGCCAGGGCAGCACATCTACGCACCGGCGCTGCTGAAGCGCCTGAGCGAACTGGCACCCGCCGACACGGTGATTGCCTGCGACGTCGGCCAGCACCAGATGTGGGTGGCCCAGCATTGTCGTTTCAATCATCCACGCAACCATCTGACCAGCGGCGCGCTGGGCACGATGGGCTTCGGCCTGCCGGCGGCGATGGGCGCGCAGCTTGCCTGCCCGGAGCGCGCCGTGGTGCTGGTGTCCGGCGATGGCAGCTTCATGATGAACGTGCAGGAGCTGGCGACCATCGCCCGGTGCCGGTTGCCGGTGAAGATCGTGCTGCTGGACAACAGCTCGCTGGGCATGGTCCGGCAGTGGCAGGAGCTGTTCTTCGCCGAGCGCTACAGCGAGATCGATCTGTCCGACAACCCGGATTTCGTCGCCCTGGCCCAGGTGTTCGGCATCGCCGCCAGCCGCATCGATTCGCGCGATGACGTCGAAGGTGGCCTGGCCGCGCTGCTGGCCGAGCCGGGCCCGGCGCTGCTGCACGTGGCCATCGACGCCCGCGCCAACGTGTGGCCGCTGGTGCCGCCGAACACCGCCAACAGCACCATGCTGGAAAGCAATCCAGCCCATGCCCGCCAGGAGACTCCCAATGCAATACCGGCTTGACCTGGTGCTGCAGCCGGCCGAAGGCGCGCTGCTGCGCGTGATCGGCATGGCCGAGCGCCGTGGCTTCGCGCCGCGTTCGATCAGCGGTGCTCCGGACGCCGCCGATGACGGACGCTGGCACCTGCAGCTGGTCGTGGACGGCCAGCGGCCGGCGGAGACGCTGTGCCGGCAGATCGAAAAGATCTACGACTGCGTATCGGTGGAGCTGACGCCGGTAGACAGCAGCATCGAAGGAGTATCGCAATGAACACCCGTACCGTTGTGACCACGGTGCCGGTACGGAGGCGTCTTCTTCGCCGCCCGTACCCGCATGCGGTGGTCGCGCACACCGCGCCGGTGGCCCATGCCGGCCGCTGATACCAGCAAGGAAAGTGATGTCGGCGACGTAAGCGTCGCCGATGTCCTGGCCGCGCAGGCGCGCCTGCGCCGCTTCCTGCCGCCCACGCCACTGCATCATGCCGAACGCTTCGGCACCTGGCTGAAGCTGGAGAATCTGCAGCGGACCGGCTCCTACAAGGTGCGCGGAGCGTTGAACGCCCTGCTGGCCGGCCGCGAGCGCGGTGACAGCCGCCCGGTGATCTGCGCCTCGGCAGGCAATCACGCCCAGGGCGTTGCCTGGGCCGCCTACCGGCTGGATGTCCCCGCGATCACCGTAATGCCGCACGGTGCACCGGCAACCAAGATCGCCGGTGTCGCCCACTGGGGGGCTACCGTACGCCAGCACGGCAACAGTTATGACGAGGCCTGCGCCTTCGCCGTCGAACTGGCGCAGCGTCATGGCTATCGCTTCCTGTCCGCATTCGACGACGCCGACGTGATCGCTGGCCAGGGGACGGTCGGCATCGAGCTGGCCGCGCACGCGCCGGACGTGGTGATCGTACCGATCGGCGGTGGCGGCCTGGCCGCCGGTGTCGCCCTGGCGCTCAAGTCGCAGGGCGTGCGCGTGATTGGTGCACAGGTGGAAGGCGTGGACTCGATGGCCCGTGCGATCCACGGCGATGTCCGCGAGATCGCCCCGGTGGCATCGCTGGCCGATGGCGTGCGGGTGAAGATCCCCGGCTTCCTGACCCGTCGCCTGTGCAGTTCGCTGCTGGACGACGTGGTGATCGTGCGCGAGGCCGAACTGCGTGAAACGCTGGTGCGGCTGGCACTGGAAGAACACATCATCGCCGAAGGCGCGGGCGCGCTGGCACTGGCTGCCGGTCGACGCATCGCCGGGCGCCGCAAGTGCGCCGTGGTCTCCGGCGGCAACATCGATGCCGGCGTGCTGGCCGGCCTGCTGACCGACATCCGCCCACGCCCGCCGCGCAAGCCGCGCCGGCGTCGCGCCGAGACGCCCCGCCCGCCGGCACGGACCGGCGTCACGCCCACCACCGCTGCCCCCCCTTCCCCCCTGCACGCCGTTGCACCTGTTGTCGAGGAGATCTCCCTGTGACCACCATCGAACGAATTACCACCCCGCGCATCCGCATCTTCGACACCACCCTGCGTGACGGCGAGCAGTCCCCCGGCTGCAGCATGAGCCCACCGCAGAAGCTGGTGATGGCGCGTGCGCTGGACGAACTGGGCGTGGACATCATCGAGACCGGCTTCCCGGCCAGCTCGCAGTCCGACCGCGAAGCGATGGCCCTGATCGGCCGCGAACTGCGCCGTCCGGGCCTGAGCCTGGCCGTGCTGTCGCGCTGCCTGCAGGCCGATATCGAGACCTCGGCACGTGCCCTGGAAGCCGCGGCCAACCCGCGCCTGCACGTGTTCCTGTCGACCAGCCCGCTGCACCGCGAGCACAAGCTGCGGATGACCCGCGAGCAGGTGCTGGAGTCGGTACGCAAGCATGTATCGCTGGCCCGTTCCTACATCGACGATGTCGAATTCTCGGCCGAAGATGCCACCCGCACCGAGCTGGACTACCTGATCGAGGTCTCGCGCGTGGCCATCGCCGCCGGCGCCACCACCATCAACCTGCCCGACACCGTCGGCTTCACCACGCCGGAGGAAATCCGCGCGATGTTCCAGCAGGTCATTGCCGGCGTGGCCGACGTGCCCAATGCCGCCAACGTGATCTTCAGCGCGCACTGCCACAACGATCTGGGGCTGGCTGTGGCCAACTCCCTGGCCGCCATCGAGGGCGGCGCCCGCCAGGTCGAGTGCACCGTCAACGGCATCGGTGAACGCGCCGGCAACTGCTCGCTGGAAGAAATCGCGATGGCGCTGAAGGTGCGCCAGGCCTTCTACGAGCAGGACACCGCGATCAACACCCCGCGCATCGTCGGCACCTCGCAGCTGCTGCAGCGCCTGGTCGGCATGCCGGTGCAGCGCAACAAGGCCATCGTCGGCGCCAATGCCTTCGCCCATGAATCGGGCATCCACCAGCATGGCATGCTGCGCCATCGCGGCACCTACGAAATCATGCGCCCGGAAGACGTGGGCTGGGAGGATTCGCAGATGGTGCTGGGCCGCCACAGTGGCCGTGCCGCCGTCGAAGCGCGCCTGCGTGCACTGGGCTTCTGGCTGGACGAAGAAGAGCTGAAGCTGGTGTTCGAACAGTTCAAGGGCCTGTGCGAGCAGCAGCGGGTGGTCACCGATGCCGACCTGCAGACCTTGATGCAGGGCGGCGCCAATGCACAGGGCTATCGCCTGGCCTCGATGACCATCAGCGATGTCGGCAGTCGCGCCAATGCACTGGTCGAGCTGTCCGACCCGGACGGCAACCGCGTGGCCGAGACCGCACAGGGCGATGGCCCGGTGGATGCGCTGTTCGGCGCGTTGTCGGCCGCCACCGGCGTGCAGCTGATGCTCGACAGCTATCACGTGCACAGCGTCGGCATCGGTGCCGATGCACGCGGCGAGGCCAACCTGAGCGTGCGCCACGACGGCATCGAATACGACGGCACCGGCACCAGCAAGGACATCATCGAAGCCTCCGCGCTGGCCTGGCTGGACGTTGCCAACCGGCTGCTGCGCCAACGCCAGGCTGCTGCCAGCAGCGTCAGCGAAACCGCCACCCCTGCCACCGCCTGAGAAACCTGACATGAGCGCCTTCGACACGACCACGTCCGCTACGGCGGGCCAGCAGTGGAACGCCCAGGACTATGCGATCGATGCCGGCTTCGTGCCGCTGCTCGGCGGCGCGGTGTCGCGCCTGCTCGACCCGCGCGCCGGTGAGCACATCCTCGATCTGGGCTGTGGCGATGGGGTGCTCAGCAGTGAACTGGCGTTGAGCGGTGCACGCATCCACGGCGTGGACGCGTCGCCGGAACTGGTGATCGCCGCGCGCGCGCGCGGCGTAGATGCGCAGGTGATGGACGGCCATGCCCTGTCCTTCGACGGCGCGTTCGACGCGGTGTTCAGCAACGCCGCGCTGCATTGGATGCGCCACCCCGACGCCGTGCTGGAAGGCGTGCGCCGTGCACTGCGTCCCGGCGGCCGCTTCGTGGCCGAGTTCGGTGGCCATGGCAACGTGGCGACCATCATCGCCGCGGTGCAGGCCGCACGTGCTGCGCATGGCCATGGCGCCAGCGGTTTCCAGTGGTATTTCCCGACCGCCGACGCCTATGCCGACCGCCTGCGCCAGCACGGCTTCCAGGTGCAGCTGATCGAATGCCTGCCGCGCCCCACCGCACTGCCGACCGGCGTGGCAGGATGGCTGCGGGTGTTCGCCGCACCACTGCTGGACGACCTGCCGGTCGAGGCCCGTGCCACCGTTCGCGAGGCCGCCGCGGCCCTGCTGGCCGACCTGCCCCGCAACGCGGCGGGCCAGCCGCTGGCTGACTACGTGCGCCTGCGCGTACTCGCGCGCCGCCGTTGACTTGACCCTTTCCCGTTATTTCCCGATGTTCGTTCAATCGTACTTCTGCCAGGCAACCGCATGACCTCCGCACCCCGCACCCTGTACGACAAACTGTGGGACGCCCACGTGGTCGTTCCCGAATCCGACAGCGCCCCTGCGGTGCTGTACATCGACCTGCACCTGATCCACGAGGTGACCTCGCCGCAGGCGTTCACCGAGCTGCGCGAACGCGGTCTCCGCCCACGCCGGCCGGACCGCACCAAGGCGACGATGGATCATTCCACGCCGACCCTGCCGGCCACCGCCGACGGCCGGCTGCCGTACGCCAGCGCCGCCTCCGAGGCGCAGGTCGCCACGCTTGCGCGCAATTGCAGCGAGCACGGCATCGAACTGTTCGACATGAGCTCGGACAACCGGGGCATCGTCCATGTCATCGCGCCCGAGCAGGGTTTCACCCAGCCCGGCATGACCATCGTCTGCGGCGACAGCCATACCTCCACCCATGGTGCGTTCGGCTCGCTGGCCTTCGGCATCGGCACCAGCGAAGTGGGTCATGTGCTGGCAACACAGTGCCTGCTGCAGCGGAAGGCGAAGACGCTGGCAATCACGGTCGACGGCCCCCTGGCGCCGGGCGTCGGCGCGAAGGACGTGGTCCTGCACATCATCGGTGTGATCGGCGTCAACGGCGGCACAGGCCATGTGATCGAGTTCCGTGGCAGCACCATCGAAGCGATGGACATGGAGCAGCGCATGACCCTGTGCAACATGTCCATCGAGGCCGGCGCGCGCGCGGGCATGGTGGCACCGGACCAGGTCACCTTCGATTTCGTCGCCAACACGCCACGCGGCCCCAAGGGCGCCGATTTCGAGGCGGCCGTGGCCCGTTGGCAGGAACTGCGCAGCGATGAAGGCGCGCGCTTCGACAGCGAAGTCCACATCGATGCAGCCGACATCCGTCCGACCTTGACCTGGGGCACGCATCCCGGCACCGCCATCGCGGTCGATGTGCCGATTCCTGCGGCCAACGACGCCGCCGCGCAGAAGGGCCTGGACTACATGCACTTCCAGGCCGGCCAGGCACTGGCCGGCACGCCGGTCGATGTCGTGTTCGTCGGTTCGTGCACCAACGGCCGCCTCAGCGACATGCGCGAAGTGGCACAGGTGCTGCGCGGCCGCCGCGTCGCCGAGCGCGTGCGCATGCTGGTGGTACCGGGCTCGGAGATCGTCAAGCGCCAGGCCGAAGCGGAGGGCATCGATGAGATCGTGCGTGCAGCCGGTGCCGAATGGCGCGAGCCGGGCTGCTCGATGTGCATCGCCATGAATGGTGATCTGGTCGCCCCCGGCCAACTGGCAGTGAGTACCAGCAACCGCAATTTCGAGGGCCGCCAGGGGCCGGGCTCGCGCACACTGCTGGCCTCGCCGATGAGCGCCGCCTGGGCGGCGGTGAAGGGCCACGTGGCCGATACCCGCGAACTGTTCGCGCAGGAGGTGGCGTAATGGCCGGTTTCCGCACCTTGACCTCGTCCAGCGTCGTGCTGCGCCAGACCAACATCGACACCGACCAGATCATTCCGGCCCGGTTCCTGTCCACCACCGAGCGTGCCGGACTGGGCCGCAACGCGTTCAATGACTGGCGCTGGCAGTCCGACGGTTCGCCGGTGGCCGATTTCGCCTTCAACCAGCCGCACAACGCCGGCCGCAGCATCCTGCTGGCGGGCCGCAACTTCGGCTGTGGTTCCTCGCGCGAGCACGCGCCGTGGGCGCTGACCGACCTGGGCCTGCGCGCCATCGTCAGCAGCGAGATCGCCGACATCTTCCGTGGCAACTCACTGAAGAACGGCCTGCTGCCGATCGTCCTGGACGAAGCCGACGTTCAGGCACTGATGCAGCGCCCCGACGACGAACTGACCATCGACGTGGCGGCACGCGAGCTGCGTACGCCGGATGGCCGGGTCTACTCCTTCCCGCTGGATGGCTTCTCGCAGACCTGTCTGCTGGAAGGCGTCGATCAACTGGGTTATCTGCTGGGCCGCGTCCCTGACATCGAACGTTACGAGAGTGAGCATGCACGCTGAGATCGTTGTACTCCCCGGTGATGGCATCGGCCCGGAAGTGGCCGCCGCTGCGGTTGCGGTCCTGAAAGCCATCGGCGAACGCTTCAACCACACCTTCACGTTCAGCGAGCACGATATCGGTGGCATCGCCATCGATCGCCATGGCGAGCCCCTGCCCGCCGCCACCCTCGCCGCATGCCAGGCCGCGAATGCCGTGCTGCTGGGTGCAGTGGGTGGACCGAAGTGGTCCGACCCGAACGCCAAGGTGCGCCCCGAGCAGGGCCTGCTGGCGATCCGCAAGGCGCTGGGCCTGTACGCCAACCTGCGGCCGGTGCGTACCCATGATGCCGCCCTGGGGGCATCGCCGATCAAGGCCGAACTGCTCAAGGGCGTGGACTTCGTGGTGGTACGCGAACTGACCGGCGGCATCTACTTCGGCGACAAGACCCGCGATGCCGACAGCGCCAGCGACCTCTGCCGCTACACCGTGGCCGAAATCGAGCGCGTGCTGCGCAGCGCGTTCCGCCTGGCACAGCAGCGCCGAGGCAAGGTGACCTCGGTGGACAAGGCCAACGTGCTGGAGACGTCCCGCCTGTGGCGTGACGTCGCCGCCCGTATCGGCCGCGAGGAGTTCCCGGACGTCGCGCTGGAACACCAGCTGGTCGATTCGATGGCGATGCACCTGCTGGCCAAGCCACGCGAATACGACGTGATCGTGACCGAAAACATGTTCGGCGACATCCTCACCGACGAGGCCTCAATGCTGGCCGGCTCACTGGGCCTGCTGCCGTCGGCATCGCTGGGAGAACCGGGTGCGGTCGGCATCTACGAGCCGATCCACGGCTCGGCACCGGACATCGCCGGCAAGGGCATCGCCAACCCTTACGCGACGATCCTCAGCGCGGCCATGCTGCTGCGCCACTCGCTGGGCCTGGATGCCGAAGCGGCGGCTGTGGAGGCGGCCGTGCACGCGGTGCTGGATGATGGCGTGTTCACTGCTGATCTGGCTGCAAAGGGCCAGGCCGTGAGCACGACGGCGGCGACCGACGCCGTACTGGCGAAGCTGGGCTGACCCGCCGGGCGGCACCTGTAGCGTCGAGCCATGCCCGATGGCTGTTGCATGAGCCGGGCATGGCCCGGCGCCACAGGTGCAGTGCGGTGGAGCCGCGCCCAGCGTGGCCCGGTTACTTGGTGGTGTAGCCACCGTTGACCAGCACCGTCTGCCCGGTCATCCACCAGCCGTCGGTGACCAGGAAACGGATCCACGGCACGATGTCGGCAATGTCGGTCAGACCGGTGCGGGTGAACGCGGACAGCGCCGCCGCGGTCTTGTGATACGCCTGCGCATCGGCACTCTCGGCAGGATAGAAGAACGGCGTGTCCATCGGCCCGGGACCGATCGCGGTCACCGAGATGCCCCGCTCGCCGAACTCCTTCGATGCCGCGCGGGTGAAGTGCTCCACCGGCGCCTTGGTGCCTGCATAGCTGGAGTAGAACGGCGTGTAGGCGCCCAGCAGCGACGTCACCAGGGTGCAGATGCGGCCACCATCATTGACGTGACGGCCGGCCTCCTTGAGGAAGAAGAACGCCGCCTTGGCATTCACCGCGCTCATCTCGTCGTACTCCGCTTCGCTGATCTCCAGCAGCGGCTTCTTCAGGACCTTGCCGACGGTATTGATGGCGACATCGGGACGGCCGACGGCTGCGACAGCGTCGGCGAACAGGCGCTCCATGGCGGCAGCGGAGGTCAGGTCGCCCTGCAGGGCCACGGCCTTGCTGCCCGCAGCCTGGACCGCCGCGACGGTCGCTTCGGCGTCGGCCTGGCTGGCGTCGCTGTTGTAATGGATGACGATGGCCCCGGCGCCGTGGGCGGCGAAATCGCGGGCGAGCAGGCCACCGAGGTTCTTGGCACCGCCTGCGATCAGCACGGTCTTGCCCTTGAGGGAGTGGTCGGTCATGGCTTCGGTCTCGGAGTGGGGCTGTCCGGGATGGCAACCCTGCCCCGATGACGATATCGTGCGGAAAATGCGGATAAAGCCCGCAACATTGACTTAACTTTCCAGAACGAGCGAACAATGGATCGGATCGACCGCTTCCGCATCTTCAGCCGGGTGGTGGAGTGCGCCAGCTTCACCCGCGCCGCCGACCAGCTCGGACTGCCCCGTTCCACGGTATCGGCGGCGGTCGCCGAACTGGAGCAGCGGCTGGGTACGCGCCTGTTGCAACGCTCGACGCGACGCGTCTCCACCACCCACGATGGCGATGTGTTCCACGCCCGCTGCCTGCGCCTGATCGCCGAGGTCGAAGATGCCGAATCGCTGTTCCGCCAGGAGGACGCGCAGCCGGTCGGCCTGCTGAGGATCGACGTACCCAGCCGCATCGGCAGGCGCATCGTGGCACCAGCGCTGCCTGACTTCTTCGCCCGTTACCCACAGGTGGAGGTGGATCTGGGCATGACCGACCGCGCAGTGAACCTGATCGAGGAAGGCTGCGATGCGGTGTTGAGGGTCGGCCAGCTGGGCGATTCCAGCCTGGTTTCGCGCACGCTGGGCACGCTGGACTTCGTCAACGTGGCCGCGCCGTCCTACCTGCGCGCGTACGGCGTCCCGCAGCAACCGACGGACCTGCAGCAGCACCGGGCGGTGAACTACGCCTCGCCGACGACCGCGCGGGTGGAACCGTGGGAATGGCAGGACGGAACCCAGCTGCGCACGCTGCCCATGCAGGGTTGGGTGCGGGTGAACAGCGCCGAAGCCTCGATCGCCTGCTGCGTGGCCGGACTGGGACTGCTGCAGATTCCGCGCTATGACGTGCAGGACGAGCTGCAGTCCGGCACGTTGGTGGAAGTGATGCCACGGCACGTCGCACAACCGTTGCCGGTGACCCTGCTGCAACCGCATCGGCAGCATCGGGCACAGCGCGTGCACGTATTCCTGGAGTGGCTGGTACCACTGCTGCGGAGCGGCCTGCAACTGCAGTAGATCCACGCCATGCATGGATGCTTCTGTAGAGTCGAGCCATGCTCGACTCATCCCATCATCGCGCAAAGAGCAGCCGAGCATGGCTCGGCTCTACAGAAAGCAGATCCCGCGAGCATGCGTGGATGCAACGCGCCGTGCCAACCAGGGTTGGCACCTGCCAGAGGCGGCGGCCCTGGAACCCGGGGCATTACGCCCCGGATTCATCCGGCTTCACCCGGAACCACGCCGCATACAGCGCCGGCAGGAACACCAGGGTCAGCACGGTACCCACGATCAACCCGCCCATGATCGAAATCGCCATCGAGCCATAGAACGCGCTGCGCGACAGCGGAATCATCGCCAGCACCGCCGCCAGGGCGGTCAGCACGATCGGGCGGAAACGCCGTACCGTCGCGTCGATGATCGCATGCCAGCGATCATGCCCGGCATCGATGTCCTGCTGGATCTGGTCGATCAGGATCACCGAGTTGCGCATGATCATGCCGGCCAGCGCGATTGTGCCCAGCAGCGCCACGAACCCGAACGGTGCACGGAACAGCAGCAGGAACAAGGTCGCGCCGATGATGCCCAGCGGTGCCGTCACCAGCACCATCGCGGCACGCGAGAAGCTGCGCAGCTGCAGCATCAGCAGCGTTGCGACCACGATCAGGAACAACGGCATGCCTGCCTTGATCGAGTCCTGGCCACGTGCCGAATCCTCCACCGTTCCGCCGGTTTCCAGCAGGTAACCGCTCGGCAGTGCAGCGCGGATGCCATCCAGCGTCGGCAGGATCTGCTGCACCACGTCCAGCGCCTGGCTGCCGTCACTGATATCGGCACGCACGGTCACGGTCGGCAGGCGGTTGCGATGCCAGATGATGCCGTCCTCGAACACGTACTCCAGGCGCGCCACCTGCGAGAGCGTCACCGACGTGCCACTGGCGGTGGGAATGGCCAGGCTGCCCAGCATGCCCAGCTGCACGCGCTCGTTCTCCGGCCCCCGCAGCAGCATCTCGATCAGGCGATTGCCCTCGCGATAGGTGCTCACGCTCATGCCCGACAGCGAAGTGCCCAGCAGCTGGCTCACCTGCGCACTGCTCACGCCCAGCGCGCGCGCACGGTCCTGGTCAAGCACCAGCCGCACGACCTTGCTCGGCTCGCTCCAGTCCAGGTTCACGTTCATCACATGCGGGTTCTCCCGCACCTTGTCCTGTACCTGGCGTGCGATCGCCTGCACCTGCTCGATGTGCTCGCCGGAGATCCGCAGCTGCACCGGGTAGCCCACCGGCGGACCGTTCTCCAGCCGCGTCACGCGCATCTGCACATCCGGGAACTGCGGGATCACGTCCTTCAGCAGCCAATCGCGCGTGGCCTCGCGCGCCTTGGCGTCTTCGGTGAGCACCACGAACTGCGCGAAGTTGGTCGCCGGCAGCTGCTGGTCCAGCGGCAGGTAGAAGCGCGGCGAACCGGTACCCACATAGGCCACATAGTTGGCGATGCCCTCACGGCCCTTCAGCAGCTTTTCCAGCTTGCTGGCCTGCGCCTGCGTGGCCTGCAGAGACGCGCCTTCAGCCAGTTCGATATCCACCATCAGTTCCGGGCGGGTCGAATCCGGGAAGAACTGCTGCGGCACGAAGCGGAACATCAGCAGCGAGAACACGAACAGGGCCACCGTTGCTGCGATCACCCACCAGCGGTGGCGCAGGCACATGTCCAGGAAACGGCGGAAACGCGTGTAGAACGGCCGCTGGTACGGATCGTGGTCGTGTGCATGCTCCTTCGGTGCGACCCAGCGCAGCAGCGCCGGATGGCGATCGGCCCAGGCCAGGCGCTTCGCACGCCAGCGACCGGCCAGGCTGTCCGGCTTGGGCAGCTGCGGATTGAACAGATCCGGCAGCATCTTGTCACCCAGGTACGGAATGAACAGCACCGCCGCAATCCATGACACCACCAGCGCGATGGTCACCACCTGGAACAGCGAACGGGTGTACTCACCGGTGCTTGACGCCGCCGTGGCGATCGGCAGGAAACCTGCCGCCGTGATCAGCGTACCGGTGAGCATCGGGAACGCCGTGGATTCCCAGGCGAAGCTGGCCGCGCGCAGGCGGTCGTAGCCCTGTTCCATCTTGGTGGCCATCATCTCCACCGCGATGATCGCATCGTCCACCAGCAGGCCCAGCGCCAGCACCAGCGCGCCCAGCGAGATCTTGTGCAAGCCGATATCGAAGTAGTGCATGACGAAGAAGGTCATCGCCAGCACCAGCGGAATGGTCACGCCCACCACCAGGCCCGTACGCAGGCCCAGCGAGAAGAAGCTCACCAGCAGCACGATCACCACCGCTTCGGTCAGCACCTGCACGAACTCACCCACCGACTCTTCCACCGCATGCGGCTGGTCGGAGACCTTGCGCAGGTGCATGCCCGCCGGCAGCGTCTTCTGCAGGCGCTCGAACTCGGCATCCAGCGTGGAGCCCAGCTTCAGGATGTCGCCGCCGTCTTTCATCGCGACCGCAATGCCGATCGCATCCTCACCCATGAAGCGCATCTTCGGCGACGCCGGATCGGCGAAGCCGCGCTTGATCTCGGCGATATCGCCCAGGTGCACCGTGCGGTCGCCGGCCTGGATCGGGAAGCGACGGATGTCATCGATGCTCTGGAACTGGCCGGTCACGCGCAGCTGCACGCGATCGGTCGGGGTCTCGAAGAAGCTGGTGGCGCTGATCGCGTTCTGGTCGGCCAGCGCCTGCTGCACCTGCTGCAGCGACACGCCCAGCGTGGCCAGCTTGGTGTTGGACAGCTCGATCCAGACCTTCTCGTCCTGCAGGCCCTGCAGCTCGATCTTGCCCACGTCCGGCACCCGCTGCAGTTCCAGCTGGATGCGATCGGCGTAGTCACGCATCACGGCGTAGTCGAAGCCCTGCCCGGTCAGCGCGTAGATGTTGCCGAAGGTGTCGCCGAACTCATCGTTGAAGAACGGACCGACGATTTCGCGCGGCAGGTTCGGCTTGATGTCGCCCACGCGTTTGCGCACCTGGTACCACAGGTCCGGAATGGCCTTGGAGCGCAGGCTGTCCTTGGCCGCGAAGATCACCTGCGACTCGCCCGGGCGCGAGTAGGAGCGGATGAACTCGTACTGCCCGGTGTTGAGCAGCGCCTTCTCGATCGGCTCGGTCACCTGGCGCGAGACCTGCTCGGCGGTCGCGCCCGGCCACATCGTGCGTACCACCATCACCTTGAAGGTGAACGGCGGATCCTCGGACTGGCCCAGATGCTTGTACGACCAGGCGCCGATGAGGGCGAAGGCGAGCATGGCGAACAGCACCAGCGCGCGGTTGCCCAGCGCCCATTCGGATAGATTGAAACGGCGCACAGGCTTACTCCTTCGCCTTCGGTGCGGCAGCCGGCGCTGCGGGCTTCAGCACCGGGCGATTCTGCCGGTCCACCGCGACGACCTGCTGGCCGGATCGCAGCAGATGGCCGCCCGCAGCCACCACCCAGTCGTCGGCGTCCACGCCGGACAGCACCGGCACGGCGTCGATGCCATAGGCGCCCGTGCTGACGGTGACCGATTTCAACGTGCTGCTGGCCGGGTCCACCACCCACACACTGGTTGCGCCACCTGCACCGCGCTGGAGAGCGGCCATCGGCAGCTGCAGGGTGCCGTGGCGGCCGGCGCTGCTGAACACGCGCGCGCTCTGCCCCAGCTCGACATCGGCCAGTGCATCGGCGGGCAGGCTGACCCGGGTTGCGTAGGTCCGCGCCTGCGGATCGGCGGCGGCGGCGATCTCGCGGATCGTGCCGGGCAGGCGCTGCCCCGGGCGGTTCCACAGCTCCACCTCCACCGGCTGGCCTACCGCGTAGTCGCGGATGGTGGCTTCCGGCAGGTCGATCAGCACTTCGCGGCCACCGTCTGCGGCCAGGTTGAAGATGGTCTGGCCCGCGGCCACCACCTGCCCGGCTTCCGCCTCACGGCTGGCGATCACACCATCGGCCGGCGCACGCAGCTGGGCGTAGCCAGCCTGGTTGCGCAGCACGTCCAGGTTGGCCCGGGCCGCGTTGGCCTGGCCCTGCGCGGCCTTGAACGCGGCAGACTGCTGATCCAGCTGCGAGCGGCTGACCAGCTGCTGGTCGGCCAGCACCTGGTAGCGCTTGAGATCGTCGCGGGCGCGTACCAGATCGGCTTCGGCCGCGGCCAGCTGCGCCTGCGAGGCGCGCGCCTGCAGGGCGAAGTCGGCGACATCCAGCTCGGCCAGCACCTCCCCCTTCTTCACCCGTTGGCCGGCGTCCACATGGCGCTTGACCAGGTTGCCGCCGACGCGGAACGACAGCGGGCTCTCCTGGCGTGCCCGGACCGTACCGGGAAACGCCGCCGGCGCCTGCCCGACCTGCTCGCCGGGATGCACCACCAGCACCGGCACGGCCGCCGGTGGCGCCTGCTCCTGTCCCGAACAGGCTGCCAGCGCAGCCACCCACACGATACCGCCCATCCAGCGCACGATCTTCATCGGTCAACGTCCTGACAACACTGAGTTCAGCAGGGGAGCCGCAACGTCCGGCCCAATTTAGTAAACTGGCCGGTATAGTATAAATATCGAACCGCTTGGTCTAGTATTACCGCAATGAGTTCTTCCACTTCCCGCAAGCCGTCGGCCAAGCCTGCTGCCAAGGCCGCCGGACCCGGGCGTCCCAAGGATCTTGGCAAGCGCGCGGCGATCCTCGAGGCGGCCAAGACCCTGTTCATCGAACAGGGCTATACCGGTGTGAGCATGGACAGCATCGCTGCCCAGGCGGGCGTGTCGAAGCTGACGGTGTACAGCCATTTCGGCGACAAGGAGACCCTGTTCTCCGAGGCCGTGCAGTCCAAATGCATCGAGATGCTGCCGGATGCGCTGTTCGTGGCCGACGCCGAAGGGCCACTGCGAGACCAGCTGATCGGGATCGGCCTGGCCTTCTTCAAGCTGATCACCTCCGACGCGGCGATCTCGATCCAACGGGTGATGATGGCCCCGGAGACCGACGAACGCCTGCGTGAGCTGTTCTGGCAGGCCGGGCCCGAGCGCACCTGCGAGGCGCTGGCCGACTTCCTGCGCTCGCGCAGCGAGCGGGGCGAGCTGCAGATTCCCGACCATCACCTGGCCGGGCAGCAGTTCCTGACCCTGGTCAAGGGTGAAGTGCACATGCATATGATGTGCGGCATGCCACTGTCATCGGTGGAGATCGATCCTGTCACCCACGTGGCGGCCAGCGTCGACTTCTTCCTGCGCGCCTATGCGCCCGGAGGAGCCGGAACCGGCTGAAACGGCAAAGCTGAACGAACCGGTGGTCGCGATGACTTCCGGCACTGCGACCCCGGCCCCCCGGCAGCGGATGCTCTGGGCGCGCCGCCGGCCTCCGGCACCGGTAAAATGGCCGGCCCACTGCGCTGGATTTGAACCTCATGACGATTGATTACGCCCACGCCCGCGAACTGATGGTGGAACAGCAGATCCGTCCCTGGGACGTGCTGGACATCAAGGTGCTCGACGTCCTGGCCCGCTTGCCGCGCGAGGCCTTTGTCGCCGACGCGCACCGGGCACTGGCCTACGCCGATGTTGAACTGCCGATCGGCAATGGCCAGAAGATGATGAAGCCCGTCATCGAGGGCCGTACCCTGCAGGCGCTGGACCTGCAACCGGGTGACGAAGTGCTGGAGATCGGCACGGGCAGCGGCTTCCTGGCCGCCTGCATCGGCGCGCTGGCGCGCGACGTGCTGAGCCTGGAGATCGATCCGGAACTGGCGACCGCCGCGCGTGCGCGACTGGATGCCTCCGGCCTGGGTACCAACGTCCGTGTGGAAGTGGCTGACGCGCTGGCGTGGCAGACCGAACGTCGCTTTGACGTGATCTGTGTCACTGGTGCTGTCAACGTGGTGCCGTCACAGTTCGCCTCGTGGCTGCGTCCGGGTGGTCGCCTGTTCGTGATCCAGGGCCGTTCGCCGGCGATGGAAGCGCTTCTGATCAAGGCCGATGGCAGCACCGAATCCCTGTTCGAGACCGATATCGATTACCTGCGCGGTGCCGCCCCGGCACCCCAGTTCCACCTCTGAGTCCAAGGAAGCCGCAATGATCCGCCGATCCCTCGCTGTTGCGCTGGCCACTGCCCTGCTGCCGTTGTCTGCCCATGCCGCTGACCTGTTGCAGGTCTACGAGATGGCGCGCAACGGCGATCCGCAGCTGTCGGCCGCCGAATCCACCCGGCTGTACGACAAGGAAGGCGCCGTGCAGGCGCGCGCTGCCCTGCTTCCGCAGATCAACGGCCAGGCCACGCTGAACCGCACACGCAGCGAAGCCAACGCCGATGCCAATACCGGCACGGTCAGCAGCAAGCGCCGCAACTACACGATCGACGGTTCGCAGACCCTGTTCAACTGGACGCAGATCAACAACCTGCGCTCGCAGCGCGAACTGAGCAAGGCGGCTGACTTCACCCTGGATTCGGCCAACGACAGCCTGATCGTCCGCACCTCGGCGGCCTACTTCAACGTGCTGGTGGCGATCGAATCGCTGAATGCCGCACAGACCAACGAAGCGGCCGCGAAGAAGCAGTTCGACTTCGCCGACAAGCGCCTGGAAGTGGGCCTGGCGCCGATCACCGACGTGCACGAAGCGCGCGCGCAGTATGACCAGGCCCGCGCCAACACCATCGTCGCGCAGAACACCCTGGCCGATAACTACCAGGCGCTGACCGAACTCACCGGCCAGCCGGTGCTGAACCTCAAGGGGCTGCCGGCCGACTTCCGTCCCGAAGTGCCGGCCAACCGCGGCAACATCGATGAACTGGTGCAGCAGGCAACCAGCCAGAACCCCTCGCTGAAGGCACAGGAGCTGAAGGTCAGCGCGGCCGAGGCCGGCGTGCAGGCCGCCCGTGGCGCCCACTACCCGACGCTGTCGCTGGGCGGCAGCTGGGGCAAGACCGCGACCTGGGGCGACAGCACCGGTTCGGGTTCGCTGTCCCCGGATGCGCGCACCAACAGCATCGGCCTGACCCTCAGCGTGCCGATCTTCGCCGGCGGCGCCACCCAGTCCGGCGTGCGCCAGGCGCTGGCCCAGCGTGACATCGCCCAGGATGGCTACGAGCAGCAAAAGCGCGCGCTGGATCGCAACACCCGCAATGCCTACCAGACCCTGGTGCAGGGCATCAGCGAGGTGGAGGCACGCCGCCTGGCCGTCGTCTCGGCACAGAGCGCGTACGACGCCTCGCAGGTCGGCCTGGAAGTGGGTACCCGTACCGTGCTGGACGTGATCCAGAACCAGCGCATCCTGTTCTCGGCACAGCTGGACTACGCGCAGGCCCGCTACACCTTCCTGCAGAACCGCCTGCTGCTGAGCCAGTCGCTGGGCGCGTTGGACGTGGCCGAACTGCAGGACATCAATCGCCTGCTGACCCAGGACGCGGGCAATCCCGCCACGACCACGCAGTAAGTCGTCACCCGCTTTGACGGAAAGCCACCCGGCCGGGTGGCTTTTCTGTTTGTGCCGCGGCGATGTGATCTAGCGCAGGAGCGGCAGCAGGCACAACGCTGCTGCCGCCATGCCCAGCACGGCGTCGGCAGGCGAGCGCGTCACCTCGCTGCGCCGCTGAAGTCCTCCCAGGCACACGGCGGCCACCACCAGCAGTCCCACCGGCCCCGGCATCGCCGGCAAGACGCCGGCCGGCAGCCACAGCGCCAGCAGGGTCGCCAACAGGATGATCGCCACGGTCGCCACGCACGCCGCCGGTGGGTCGCCCTCGTTTCCAAGCGGCCACAGCGGCAGCGCCAGCCGCGTCGCCAGCATCAGCAGCACCAGTTGCAGCGCCGCCAACCCTGCATAGCCTGCCAGCGGCAGCCACGGCAACATCCAGGACAACTGGGGATGGCTTCGCAGCGCAACCGTCAAGGGCCGGCTGCTGGCCAGCGCTGGATAGTCGACCAGGCCCGCCTGCAGTGCGGCCAGTGCGATCAGCATCAGCGTCGCCGCGACGAGCACCATGAGCATCGTCAGTGGGCGTCGCGCCAGCCCGCCAACAGGCACCCCGGGAACGCCCAGTGCCAGGCCGGCGCTGGCAAAGATGCCCAGCAGCGGCACAGCCGCAGTGAGCACGCCTCCCAGGCCGAAGCGATACGGTGCAGTGGCGGGGGGAACCCATGGGATCCAGTGCGCGTAGTGCACATACCGGGCCGCCAGCGCCAGCAGCAGCACGCCGATGCCGATCTTCACGGTCAACAGCGCGCACACCAGCAGCACCGTCCGCGCCGGTCGCATCAGCGCGGTGGCTCCCAATAGCAGCAGGCCTGCAGCGGCTGTCACCTGCACCGGCAGCGTACCGGCGCTGGATGCGCTCGCCGCCGCCAGTGCCGCATGCAGATGGCCAGCCCCGGACTGCGCCGCACCCGCCAGCGTCGCCGTGCACTCCAGCAACAACGCCAGGCACAGTACGCGGGCAATCGACCGCCCCCAGCCGGCCACCAGCAGGCCATGCAGGCCATGCAGGCCATCGGCCATATCCGCCTGCGTCACCACCCTGTACAGGCGTGCCAGCACCAGCGCCGCACCGAGGGCTGCGAGCAGCAGACTGAGAACGACGGCCGGCCCCGCCTGCGCCGCCGTGTACTGACCGACCCGTGCGATGACACTGCCACCGAGCAGCAACGTCATCAGGATCACGCCCAGATGATCCATTCCAAGCCAATGGCCATCGCTGCCGCTCATCTCAAGCTCCCTTGATGCCGTCCAAGCACGGTCGACATCAGGCTGGCAGCCTGTGCGGGCAATCGATATCAGATTTGCATCTGCATGCCGCGAGGTGTGATCCGAGGCACGTTGCGGCGTCGGCGACCGGTCCTGCTACGACAGAACGATAGCCGTCAAGCAGGCTTAATCCAGTTGATCGCGACAGTACGGCGGCGAGCGCGCCGCGTGCGGCTCAGCCGCGGGGCGGTGGCAGGTGCGGGGCCACCAGCGCCAGCGTCCGCTGCAGCGCGCCGCGCCCATTGCTGACCAGCGTGCATCCAGCGTGCGCCATGTCCTCGCGGGCCTGCGGATCCTCCAGCAGGTGCTGCAGCAGACCGCCGACCGCCTGCACGTCTTCGCCGATCAACAGCGCACCGGCCTCGCGCATGCGCCGCGAGATCTCCGAGAAATTGTGCAGGTGCGGACCGGTCACCGCGGCAGTGCCCATCGCCGCCGGCTCCAGCAGGTTGTGGCCACCGATCGGCTGCAGGCTGCCGCCGACGAAGGCGACCTGCGCACAGCCATAGAACGGCATCAGTTCGCCGAGGGTGTCGATGATGAAGGCATCGGTATCGGCGGACGGCCACTGCTGCGCACGGCGGGTCGCCACGTTCCAGCCCTGCTCGCGCGCCAGCGCCTCCACCTTCGGGAAGCGCTCGGGATGCCGGGGTGCCCACAGCAGCAGCAGGTCCGGATGGTGCTGGCGCAGGCGCCGGTGCAGATCGATCACCGCCTGCTCTTCGCCATCATGGGTACTGGCCGCGATCCAGACCGGTCGCGTGTCCGGCACCCGTGCGTGGAACTGTTCGATGAAGGCCTGCACGTCCGGCGTGGCGATGTCGAACTTGAGGTTGCCCAGTGCCTGCACCTGGTCAGGCGCCGCCCCCAGCTGCACGAAGCGCTCTGCGTCGTCCTGCGACTGGGCTGCCACGCACGTCACCGTGCGCAGCGCGCGGCGGATCAGCGCGGCCAGCAGCCGGTAGCCACGCAGCGAGCGGGCCGACAGGCGGGCATTGAGGATGTAGACCGGAATGTCGCGGTCACGGCAGCCGAACAGCATGTTCGGCCACAGCTCGGTTTCCAGGATCAGCGCCAGGCTGGGCTGGAAGTGGCCGAGGAAACGGTTGACGCTGCCGGGCACGTCATACGGCAGGTAGACGTGGTCCAGCGCATCGCCCCACAGCGCGCGCACGCGCTCGGAGCCGGTGGGAGTGATGGTGGTGATGACCCAGCGGATATCCGGGCGCTGCTGGCGCAGGGCGTTGACCAGCGGCGCGGCGGCGTTGACCTCGCCCACCGAGACCGCATGCAGCCAGACCCGTGGCTGGCCGCTGGGCTGGGGATAGGAGGCGTAGCGCTCGTCCCAGCGGCGGAAATACTCACGGACCCGGAAGCCGCGCCAGACCAGGTGGTACACGGTGATCGGCAGCAGGATGTAGAGCACGACCGAATACAGGCCGCGCAGGATCCATTCGACAGGGTCTTTGCGCATGCGGCAAGGATACGGGACACCCCCGGGAAAGACACGCAGCCGGATTGCTAGAATGGCGCCATGTCCGATGCCTCCACTGCCGTCCGCCCGTCACTGCGCGATCCCCGCAACTGGCCGATGTTCGCCGCCATGTACGGCGCTTTCGCCATCGCCCGCCTGCCGTGGATGCTGCAGCGCGCCCTCGGTCGCGGGGTGGGGTCGATCGCCTGGCGCCTGGCCGGCAGCCGTCGCCGTGCAGCCGAGGTCAATCTCGCACTGTGTTTCCCGGAAAAGGACGATGCCTGGCGCAAGCGGTTGGTTCGCGACAGCTTCGATGCCCTGGGCGTGGGCGTGTTCGAGTGCATCCGTGCCTGGTGGGGCAGCATCGACAGCATCCGCCCGCAGGTGCAGATCGAAGGGCTGGAGCACCTGCGGCAGATGCAGGCCGAGGGTCGCGGCGTGCTGCTGGTGTCCGGGCACTTCATGACCCTGGAGATGTGCGGCCGCCTGCTGTGCGACTACGTCGACCTGTCCGGCATGTACCGCAAACATAAGAATCCGGTGTACGAGTGGGCGGTGAAGTTCGGCCGCCTGCGCTATGCCAAGGCGATGTTCGCCAACGAGGACATCCGCGCCACCGTGCGCCACCTGAAGAAGGGCGGCTTCCTCTGGTATGCCCCCGACCAGGACATGCGTGGCAAGGACACCGTGTTCGTTCCGTTCTTCGGCCACACCGCCGCCACCATCACCGCCACCCACCAGCTGGCGCGGATGACCGGTTGCGCGGTCATTCCGTACTTCCACCGCCGCGAAGGCGGGAAGTACTTCCTGAAGATCGGCGCGCCGCTGGAGAACTTCCCGAGCGAGGATGTGGAAGCCGATACCGCGCGCGTCAACCAGGCGATCGAGGAGATGGTGCGCGAAGCCCCTGACCAGTACCTGTGGATCCATCGCCGCTTCAAGCGCCAGCCCGGCGGGCGCAGCGACTTCTACAAATAACCGTGGAACAGAATGGCGACCCGAGACAGCACAGGAACTTTATCAGCGCTGCCCGGGATAGCCAGACGACCGATGGAGTCGCACGTCATCCACAATCACCTTGATCAGTGAAAGAAGGATCGTGAAGGACGACGCCGAGAAGATCATGTTTACGACATTGCCCTGATCCAGGGCTGCCTTGAACACGATGATGGAGAGTATGGCGATATAGAGTGCTGCAGCAGTCGCCACATAAGCGATCTTCATCTCAAGACTCCTGTTCTGTGCCCCCCGCCCAACTGCTGGGAGGGGTGAAGATTGGCATTAGACGCCTGCACTCGGTACTACAACAAGGGCAGCAACTTCAGGGGTCGTCGCAGCGACGTTTGCACCTTGAACTGAAACAGTCAAACGGTCATGGATCTGCGATCAGCCGACGCGTGGTGAGTCATCCGCGTCATGCGCCAGCAGGCTGCCGGCGAACAGCGCCGCCAGCAGCACGGTCAGCCCACCCCAGAACGCAGAGTAGAACGCCAGGTGGGTGTTGAGCGGGAACACGGTGACCGCCAGCGCCAGCATCGCCGGCCGCGCCCGCTCGCGGGCCGCGGTCGGTGCGAAGCGCCACGCCCGCCAGGCCTGTGCCACGGCGGCCAGCCACAACAGCAGGCCCAGCGCGCCGGTCTCGGCCAGGATCTCCAGCACGATCTGGTGCGCGTGCAGGGCCGGTTCCGCGCCCCACACCGCGGTTCCCTCCCCTGCGACGCAGGCGGGATACGCATCGCGGAAGCCACGCGCGCCGACACCGTTGATCGGATGTGCTTCGATCATGCACGCCGCTGCGCTCCAGATTCGCGCACGCCCGGACAACGCCTGGTCGACGCCCGTCTCGTCCCCATCCCAGGCCATCGTCGTGCGCAGCACGCGCTCACGCAGCTGCGGCACACTGGCAACCAGGACCCCGGCCCCCAGGACCCCGACCATCGCCAACAGCGCCAGCCGCTTCCAGCCGAACTGGCGCATGCCGCTGTAGGCCAGCACGAGCGCGAAGGTGATCCACGAGGCGCGTGAGCCGGCCAGCAGCAACACACTGCCGAGGGCTGCAGCGGCCAGCAGCCAGCCGGCAGCACCGAAGCGGCGCGCCAGCGGCAGCAGCAGGAACGGCGACAGGCTGGCCAGCACCTGGCCGAATTTCAGGTTGCACGGGCCCAGTACGCCACTGAGCCGGTCGGCCAACGCCGCTTCATCGGCCGGGCACAGCGCACGCCCGCTGATTGCCAGTTTGAGCTGCTCCAGCGACCAGAACCATGGGCTGGTGCCGGCCACCGCCTGTACCAGCGCATCCAGCGTCCAGGCGCCGGTGATCACCGCCAGTCCACCCAGGCTGAGTCTGCGCCGCTCCGGCGTGGCCACTGCGATCGCTACCAGCCACATGAAGGGCAGGTAGCGCAGGCCTCCTGCCGCCTTGGTCCACGAGGCCGACGGGTCGATCGCATCGAATGCGGAAAATGCCTGCGGCAACCAGTAGCCGAGGAACAGGATCGAGGTCAGCGCCCAGGCCGCCGGGCTCAGCAGATGCGGCCGGCGCTGCAGGCGGCGGATGACCATGCGCACTGCGGCATAGATTGCACCCAGGCCCAGGACGGTCTCGGCGATGCCTGGCAGCGGCCACAACGCCACGTAGGCAAGCACCCACAAGGGCGCCCAGCGCCCGGCGCGTTCATCGCGCAGGACCGCTGCGGTGTCAGCCTGCGAGGTCGGCATAGAGACGGAGGGTATCGCGCTGCATGGCCTGCAGGGTAAACGGGATACGGCCCGGCAACGATGGCGGCTGCGCCAGAAGGGCCAGCGCACGTTCACCCAGTGCCTGCGCATCTCCCACCGGCACCGCGCCGGTGGGCTGGAGCTGCTGCAGCAGTTCGCCCACCCCACCGTGGTTCCAGCCGAGCACCGGCCGGCCCACCGACAGTGCTTCCACTACAGTACGACCGAAGGCTTCGGGCTTGTCGGACAGCTGCAGCACCAGATCGCTGGCGGCATAGGCCTGGGCAATGCGGGCGGTCGGCGTGCTGATGTGGACCGCGTCTGCGATGCCGAGCGTGGCGGCCTGGCGGCGCAGGTCGGCCACATAGGCTTCGCGCCCCGGCTCGTCGGTGCCCAGCATCCACAGCTGCGCCGGCACGCCGGCAGCGCGGACGTCGGCCAGCAGCTGCAGCGCGTGCGTGTGCCCCTTCAGGCGCGTACCACGGCCCGGCAGCAGCAGCAGCGGCCCGTCCACCCCGGCCAGCCACGGGTAGTCCGCCACCAGCGACAGGCGCGGCCGGCGATCACCGCGCGCCACCCGCGGGAACTGACTGACATCGACACCACGCGGGATCACCCGCAGGTGGTCCTCCGGCACGGTCGGATAGTGGCGCTGCACGTATGCGCGCACGCTGTTGGAGACACAGATCACCCGCTCGCCGCTGGTCATCACCGCGCTGTAGCGGCTGGGCGAGTTCAGCCCGTGCACGGTGGTTACCCAGTGCGGCCGCTGCGCCTGCGGCATCGCCCGGATCGCATACAGCCCCAGCCATGCGGGCAGGCGCGAGCGGGCGTGCACGATATCGGCGCCGACCTCGGCGAACAGGCGACGCAGGGTCGGCAGATGACGCAGGGTCAGCAGCGACTTGCGGCCGATATCGAGGGTGAGATGCTCGGCACCGCTGGCCAGCAGCGGTTCAACGAGGCGGCCACCGGCAGACACCACCAGCGCGCGATGGCCGGCTGCCACCAGTGCCGACGCGATTTCCAGGGTCGAGCGCTCGACGCCGCCGGAGTGCAGCGCCGGCAGCAACTGCACCACGGTCAGTCGACGCATCGGTGAAGGCCGTTCAGTCAGCCAGTACGAACACGGAACCGCAGTACGGGCACTGCGCTTCACCGTTGGGTTCGTCTTCGATCGCCAGGTAGACCCGCGGATGCGAGTTCCACAGCGCCATCTCCGGGGTCGGGCAGCTCAGCGGCAGGTCGCTGCGGTGCACGGTGTAGCGCTTCTCGGCGTTGGCGGGCGCGGTGGCGGTATGGCTCATGGCGGATGTCGATGAACGGATTGCGAGGCCTGCGATTCTAGCACCTGGGGCGGCGACCCGGCCGCCCCTGTCCTTTCCTTGCCCCCGTCCCCTGACAGCCGGGACCTGCCAGCGCCCGGCCTACTGGAAGTCCAGCGACAGCTCCAGGAAGGCCGAGCGGCCATAGGCGTTGTAGATGCCCTGATCGTAGTACGGCCAGTTGCCGTTGCTGCGGTCGATCGGCGGCATCTCGTCGGTCAGGTTGTTGACCGTCAGCAGCAGGCTGGCCAGGTCATTGATGCGGTAGCCGACCGTGGCGTTCCAGGTGGTCCACGGGCCGATGTTGCGCTGCTCGCCACGGCTGTCCCAGGTGGGCGCGTTGCGCACGCCGAACGCACTGGCGCTGAACGGCCCGCGCTTCCAGTTCACGCCCAGCGTGGCCCGGTACTGCAGTTCATTGGAATTGCCGCAGCACAACTGGTCGTAGACCGGATCGCCTTCCTTGTCCTGGGTGGTGTGCTTGAGCGGGCGGTAGTAGCCCGCGTTGACCGTGAAATCTCCCACCGAGGAGGTACCCCAGCGATAGTCCAGCGCTGCCTGCACACCGGTCTGGCGTTGGCTGGCGATGTTGATCGGGTAGGAGAACACCTTGTCCACACCGTTGGGGTTGAGCGGATCGGTGGCCGGCTTGCGCTGCACCTGGCCCAGGACCTGCTGGCAGGTGGGCGAGGTGATGTCGAAGCGGGTCTGCCCGTTCTCCGATACGCCCAGCCGGCAGTTGGCCTCGGTGTCGAGGATGCTGTCGGTACCGAGGATGCGTACTTCGTTCTCGATCACCACCGAGTTGTAGTCCACCGACAACGTCAGCGCGTTGTCCAGTGTCGACCACACCGCACCATAGGTGAACGTGCGTGCAGTGATGTCCTTCAGATCGCGGTTGCCGGTACTGGAAGACAGCACCGCCAACCCGGACTGCTCGCAGTCATCGAAGTTGTCGGAGGTGTAACCGGCCTGCCGGCACTGGTAGAGGTCGGTGTTGGTGGTATAGCCGCTGCTCTCGCGGGAAAACAGGTAGAACATGTCCGGCGAACGGAACGCAGTGGCGTAGCTGCCACGCAGCAGCAGCGATTCGATCGGCCGGTACTCCAGGCCAAGCTTCCAGGTCGCCTTGCCGTTGCCGCCACCGCCCTGCAGGGCGTACTTGTCGTAGCGGCCGGACAGATTGGCGCTGAAGGTATCGATGATCGGCACCTGCAGTTCCGCACCCAGCGCGTACAGGTCCCGCTGGCCCTGCGCCGAGGTGCCGGCGGTCTGCCCGCGGAACAGCACACCGGCATCGGGATCGGCCGACTGGTTGAAGAACTTCTCGCGCTGGCCCTGGGCGATCAGCGCGAAACCGACGTCGCCGGCCGGCAGGGTGAACAGCGAACGATGGGTCAGCAGTGCCGTCACTGCTGTGCGCGACGCGCTGGATGCAGCACGGTTGAGGCCGCTGAAGCTGTCGTACTGGTCGCGGGTGATCGGCTGGTACAGGCGCGACAGGTCCGGGGCGTAGACCTCGTAGCCATCCTGCATGCCCAGCATCGGCCCCAGGTAGTAATCGTCCACGCCGTTCCGGGCGAGGAAGTCGGTGGATTTGCGGGTGACATCGGTGCTGGAACGGTTGACGTAGACGTCGTAGTCGAAGCTGCCCAGCACGCCACGCACGCCGGCGGTGACGTTCAGCGATCGCGTGTAGACGCGCTGGTCCTTGGCATCCAGGCCGACTTCCTCGGGCGCGTAGATGCGCTGCCACTGCTCGTACTGGCCGCTGGTGCGGTTGTAGAAGGTCTTGTTCCAGAACGGGCTGCCACCGCTGTAGGTCGGCCGGCTGAAGCCGAACAGGATGTCCGAGTACAACTCGGTATCCGGGCTGAGGTGATAACGCAGGAAGGTGGTCGCGTTGACGTCCTGGCTGGCGTTGTACAGCGACGCGGTGCCGACGTTGTCGGGGGTGCCGCAGTAGTAGCCACCGCCGGAAATGTCGCGGTGCGCGTACACGGTGCTGCCACCGAACAGATTCGACAGCGGCGCGCAGGTGGCCGCGCCCGGGTCGATGTAGGCGTTGGGCCCCTGGCGCATGCGCAGGAAGCTGCGCGATGGATCCTGCGGCCCGGTCGGGTTGTCGTTGACGCTGTCGATGCGGCTGCGGTCGAAGGCGTAGATCGCCTTCTGGTTGGTGTATTCCAGCCCGTAACTGATATCGAGGTTGCCGAAGGTCTGCCCACTGCTGGCGCTGAAGCGCTGGCTGGAACCGCCGCCCTGGCTGTAACCACCGACGCGGTAGCGCAGATGGGTGCCTTCCACGCGGTCTTTCAGCACGATGTTGACTACGCCGGCCACGGCCGAGGAGCCATACACCGAGGACTGGCCACCGGTGAGCACATCGATGCGTTCGACCATGCCCAGCGGGATGTTGGCAATGTCGGCGATGCTGGTGTTGCCGTTGTAGGCCAGCGGATAGCTGTTGATCGGCCGCCCGTTGATGAGGGTAAGGGTGTAGCTGGGGTCCAGACCGAACAGGCTGATGGTCTTGGCGCCCGGAGTGTAGAAGCCGGTTCCCTGGGAATCCTGCACCGACCCATTGGAGACCGGCAGCGAGCGCAGCGCATCGAACACCGTGGTGAAACCCTGCGCCTGGATCTGCTCGGCGGTGATGGTCGTCACCGGTGAGGGGCCCTCCACCTGCGCGCGCGGAATGAGCGACCCGGTCACCGTGACCGCATCCAGGTCGCGCGTACGCGGCGGATCGGCGCCCTCCCCTGCGTTGGAGGACTGGGCCTGCACGGCCAGCGGCGACAGCAGCAGCGAAGACATCAACAACGACAGCAACCTCGGTTTCATCAAGCGCTCTCCAGAGACGGATGACGGTCCTGCCGGTGGGGGACGGACGGGAGGGTCGTGGATGGACGGTGGTGACGGGCAGCAGCAGCAAGCGCAGGCCGCCCGCCCGGATCAGGGCATGCAGGGTGTTCCGGGACAGATGGAAGGGTTGGGATCGGGACGGGAAGGACGCCGCCTTCCCCGGGCCTGGACCCCGGCCACTTTTAAATCGATCCAATCCCCTCTGTCAATAATTTGAAATGAAACGTTTTTCCCGGATTTGGATCGAACTAATTGCACTTGTCAGGGGGCAACGCACTGAGGCAGGATCGGGACCACTCCGACGACCCGATCGCATGGCCCGCCCCCACCGGACCGGCATCGCTCCTTTCCACCGCCCCTGGGCGGCGGGCGCGATGCTGGCCGTGGTACGTGCCGATGCGGGTCCTGCCTGCCGCCTGCCCTTCCGGGAGACCCTGCATGACCCTTTCCGATCCGCGCCGCGCCCTGCTTCCGCTCGCCCTGGCCCTGGCCTGCGCCACGCCCGCCCTGCCCGCAGTGGCACAGGGCCTGCAGACCTCGTTCGAAGCAGGTGAGCCCGCACCGGCCAAGGCCGGCGGCGCGCTGCAGGTGCAGATCGGCACCGGTCCGGCGGCGCCGTATGCGGCCAAGCGCAACGCCGGCTACAGCGGCCTGCGCGCGCTGCACTACCAGGCCGACGGCGGCGCGGCGCGGCGCGACCTGTTCAGCACGGACCTGACCATCGACGCCGACACCACCCTGTCCTGGCTGGTGCTGCCGGAGATCGTCGACAAGGACACGGTGGCCTCCACCTACGTCTCGCTGGACCTGCGCCTGGACGATGGCAGCCGTGTATCGGCCAGCTCCGCGCGTGATCAGCACGGCATCGCCGTGGGCGCGCGTGCGCAGGGCGATTCGAAAACGCTGTACCCGCAGCAGTGGGCGCGCAAGGCCGTACGCCTGGGCGATGTGCCTGCGCTGCGCGGCCGCCGGGTGGTCGCCATCGAGCTGGAAGTGGCCAGCGCCGACGGTGCGCCGGTGTCCGGCTGGATCGATGACGTGCGCCTGGATGCGCAGCCGCGGCAAGTGCCGCAGCGGGTCTCGGACTGGGTGCTGACCACCCGCGGTACGCAGGCCAATGGCACGTTCTCGCGCGGCAACAATTTCCCGGCCACGGCGGTGCCGCACGGCTTCAACTTCTGGACCCCGGTGACCGATGCCGGTGCACTGAACTGGCTGTACCGCTGGAACGAGCAGAACGATGCGAACAACCGCCCGCAGCTGCAGGCGCTCGCGCTGAGTCACCAGCCCAGTCCCTGGATGGGCGACCGCCAGACCTTCCAGGTGATGCCATCGGCCAGCCGCGGTGTGCCCGAGGCCGACCGCAGCAAGCGGGCACTGTCCTTCGACCGCACGCACGAGAACGCGCGCCCCTACCGCTACGACGTGCGCTTCGACAACGGCATCGCCGCCTCCATCGCGCCGACGGACCACGCCGCGGTCTTCCGCTTCGATTTCCCTGCGGAAGGTGATGCCAACCTGCTGTTCGACAATGTGGACGCACGCGGCGGGCTGACACTGGATGCGGCCACGCAGACACTGTCCGGCTACACCGACACCCGCAGCGGCCTGTCCAACGGTGCCGGCCGCATGTTCGTGGTGGCCCGCTTCGACCGGCCCTGGCGCAACAGCGGACGCATCGACAGCGGCCGCCCGACCGGCTACATCAAGTTCGATGCCGGCAGCGATCGCCGCGTCACCATGCGCATTGCCACCTCGCTGATCTCGCTCGAACAGGCGCGGCACAACCTTGCTCTGGAGATTTCCGCCACGGATACGCTGGAAAGCGTGGCCGGCCGCGCCCAGGATGCCTGGGATGCGCGCCTGGCCCGCTTCGATATCGGCGATGCCACGGACGACCAGAAAACCACGCTGTACTCCAGCCTCTACCGGTTGTACCTGTATCCCAACTCCGGCCACGAAAACGTCGGCAGCGCTGCCGCCCCCGAGTGGCGTTACGCCAACCAGGCCAGCGCCAGCGAGAACAACACCGATGGCAGTGACAGTCGCACCTTCAGTGGCGTGCGCGATGGCCGGGTGTTCGTCAACAATGGCTTCTGGGATACGTTCCGCACGACGTGGCCGGCGTACGCACTGTTCACGCCGGAGGACGCCGGCCAGCTCGTGCAGGGTTTCATCGAGCAGTACCGCGCGGGCGGCTGGATCGCCCGCTGGTCATCGCCGGGCTACGCGGACCTGATGGTCGGCACCAGTTCCGACGTGGCCTTCGCCGACGCATGGCTGAAGGGCGTCGGCGGTTTCGATCCCGCCGAGGCCTATGCCGCGGCGCTGAAGAATGCCACCGTGGTACCGCCCGATCGCCATGTAGGGCGCAAGGGCATGGACCGCTCGACGTTCCGCGGCTATGCCAGTGCCGACGTGCATGAAGGCATGTCATGGACGATGGAAGGCGCGCTGAACGACTTCGGCATCGCCAACATGGCCGAGGCACTGGCCAAGCGCGCGACCACCGCCGCGCAGCGCGAGCGCTACAGCACCGAAGCCGACTACTTCCGCTACCGCGCTGCCGGCTACGCGACCCTGTTCGACCCTGCCGCCGGCTTCTTCCAGGGCCGCAAGGCCGACGGCAGCTGGCGCGTGGACGCCAAGGACTACGATCCGCGCGTGTGGGGCCACGACTACACCGAATCCAACGGCTGGACGTTCGCCTTCACCGCCGCGCACGATGGCGAGGGCCTGGCCGCGCTGTACGGTGGCCGCGACAGGCTGGCCGCCAAGCTCGATGCCTTCTTTGCCACGCCGGAGACCGCCGATGCAGCGTTTGCAGGCTCCTACGGCGGCATCATCCATGAGATGACCGAAGCGCGCGACGTGCGCATGGGCATGTACGCGCACAGCAACCAGCCGGCGCACCATATCCCGTGGATGTATCTGTACGCCGGGCAGCCCTGGAAGACCCAGCAGCACGTGCGCGAGATCCTGTCGCGGCTGTACGTGGGCAGCGAGATCGGCCAGGGCTATCCGGGCGATGAGGACAATGGCGAGACGTCCGCGTGGTACGTGCTGGCTTCGCTGGGCCTGTATCCACTGCGGATGGGCGCGCCGGAATACGTGATCGGCTCCCCGGCATTCAGGCACGCCCGGGTGGAACTGCAGGGTGGCGCGGTGCTGACCGTCAACGCGCCGCAGAACTCCGCGGAGAACGTCTACGTCCAGTCGCTGAAGATCAACGGCACGCCATGGACCCGGACCTGGGTACCGCACGAGGTGATCGCCAAGGGCGCGACGCTGGACTTCGAGATGGGCCCGCAGCCTTCGCGCTGGGGCACAGGCGCCGACGACGTGCCCCGTTCGCTGACCGCACCGGGCCAGCGACCGCAGATGCTGCACGATCTGCTGGGCAGCGGCGCGCGCGCTGCGCTGGCCGATGGCCGCGTGGTGCCCGCGCTGTTGGACGACGATGCGACCACGGCCGTTCCGCTGGGCGCGGGTGCCACCCTCATGCTGGGCGCCGTGGGTGATGGCGCGCCGACGATGTATACGCTGACCAGCGGCGAAGGGCCGATCCGGGGGGCTGGATGGACGCTGGAAGCCCGTAACGGCGTCGGCCGCTGGACCACGCTGGACCAGCGGCGTGGCGAAGACTTCAGTGCTGCGCGGCAGACCCGTCCGTTCCGCATCGCCTCGCCCTCACGCTATGCCGAGTACCGCCTGCGCGTAACTGCGCCGGGACGCCTGCAGCTGGCTGAGATCGAACTGCTGTCCCCCTCCACTGTCCGGTGACCCCAATGCGCATTCGCCTGCTGACTCTTGCACTTGCTGCATTCACCCTGCCCGGCATTGCGCTGGCCCAGCCGTCGCAGCCCCGGGCCTTCGATGGCCAGTTCACCCGCGAAGGCATCACGTTGCACTACCAGGATGCGACCGGTGCGCTGGCCGCACCGGCACGCCAGCGCATCGTCGATACGTTCTATTCCGCCTACCTGCGCGAACGGGCGGACTTCCACCCGGCGGCACCGGCCGAGGTGCACATCGTGATCGATCCGGCCTACGACGGCGTCGCCTACGTGGGCGAGAAGGACAAGGCGAGCACCATCACCATCAACCCGGGCTGGCTGGTGAAGCACCCCGATGACATCGACCTGGTGACCCACGAGGCGATGCACATCGTGCAGGGCTACCCGAGCTACGGCGACACGCGGGTGCCGGGCTGGCTGGTGGAAGGCATCGCCGACTACGCCCGCGACCGCTACGGCACGGACAATGCCGCAGCGGGCTGGGCGCTGCCGGAAAAAGTGGGCAAGGGCCAGAGCGTGGAAAGCGGCTACCGGGTAACCGGGGCCTTCCTGAAATGGGCCGAAGCTGGACACCCCGGCTTGGTACTCGCGCTGGACAAGGCCCTGCGCAACGGCCAGTACACCCTGGCGCTGTGGCAGCAGCACACCGGCAAGGGCCTGCCGGCGCTATGGGCCGAGTACGCCAAGCCGCGTTCGGATGCCCCGCCGCCGGCACCGGCACGACCCGGCAAGCGCTGACCGGTAGCGCCGGGCCATGCCCGGCGGAATGCCTGATTTGCCGCGCTGCGCGCTCGCCGGGCATGGCCCGGCGCTACCGATCGCGGTGACGAAGGATTACGCCTTCTTTTCCGCTTCCAGCTGCTTGCGGATCTGCGCATCGACCGCAGCGATGGCGGTCATGTTCAGGATGCGGCGCGAGGTCGCGCTGGTGGTCAGGATGTGCACCGGCTTGTTCACGCCCATCAGGATCGGGCCGATCGCCACGCCATCGGTGAACACACGCACCAGGTTGTAGGCGATGTTGGCCGCTTCCAGATTGGGCAGCACGAACAGGTTGGCGCGACCCTGCAGGGTGGAACCCGGCAGCAGTTTCTGGCGCAGCGCCTCGTCCCAGGCGGTATCGCCCTGCATCTCGCCGTCCACGTTCAGGCGCGGATTGCGCTTGAGCAGCAGCTCGCGGACCTGGCGCATCTTCAGCGCGTCCTTGGAATCGTGGCTGCCGAAATTGGAGTGCGACAGCAGCGCCACCTTCGGTTCGATGCCGAACAGTTTCATGCGGTACGCAGCCTGCAGGGTCGCCTCGCAGATCTGCTCGGCACTGGGATCTTCCTGCACGTGCGTGTCGACGAAGAAGAACACGCCCTGCTGGTTGATGACGCCGGTCATCGCCGAGGTCGAGGTGACCTTCGGCTCCAGCGGCAGCACGCTGCGGACATAACCCAGCTTCTTGTGGAAACGGCCGACGATGCCGGTCAGCATTGCATCGGCTTCGCCACGCGCGACCATCACCGCGGCGATCAGGGTCGGCCGCGAACGCATCAGGTTCTTCGCCGCCGCCACGGTGACGCCGCGACGACCGGTCAGCCCGTGGTAGTACTGCCAGTATTCGTTGAAGCGCGGATCGTCATTGATGTTGGTGATCTCGAAGTGCTCACCGGCCTTCAGGCGCAGGCCCAGGCGCTCGATGCGCGCTTCGATCACGTCCGGCCGGCCGATCAGGATCGGATGTGCGAGCCCTTCATCGACCACGTTCTGCACCGCCTGCAGCACCACTTCCTCTTCGCCTTCGGCGTAGACCACGCGCTGCTTGTCGGTGCGTGCACGGTCGTACACCGGCTTCATCATCAGGCTGGTGCGGTAGACGAACTGGGCCAGCTTGTCACGGTAGGCGCCCATGTCGGCGATCGGCCGGGCGGCCACCCCCGAGTCCATCGCGGCCTGGGCCACGGCAGCGGACAGCTCCACCAGCAGGCGGCGATCGAACGGGCGCGGGATCAGGTACTCGCGGCCGAAGCTCGGGGTTTCACCGCCGTAGGCCGAGCCCATGTCGGTCGCGGCGCGGCGTGCCAGTGCGGCGATGGCGCGCACGCAGGCGATCTTCATTTCCTCGTTGATCGCGGTGGCGCCCACGTCCAGCGCACCGCGGAACAGGTACGGGAAGCACAGCACGTTGTTGACCTGGTTCGGGTAATCCGAACGGCCGGTGCCGATGATCGCGTCCGGACGCGCCGCACGCGCCACTTCCGGCATGATTTCCGGGGTCGGATTGGCCAGTGCGAAGATCACCGGGTCCGGCGCCATGGTCTTGACCATTTCGGCGGTGAGGATGCCGGGCGCCGACAGGCCCAGGAAGATATCCGCGCCGTCGACGATCTCGGCCAGGGTGCGCTTGTCGGTGTCGCGTGCGTAACGCTGCTTTTCCGGGTCCAGATCGGTACGACCGGTGTGGATCACGCCCTCGCGGTCGAACGCCAGGATGTTCTCCGGCTTCAGGCCCAGCTGCACCAGCATGTTGACGCAGGAAACGCCCGCCGCGCCCATGCCCGTGGTCGCCAGCTTCACCTCCTCGATCTTCTTGCCGGTGATCGCCATGGCGTTCAGCACCGCCGCGCCGACGATGATCGCCGTACCGTGCTGGTCGTCATGGAACACCGGGATCTTCATGCGCTCGCGCAGCTTGCGCTCGACCACGAAGCATTCCGGCGCCTTGATGTCTTCCAGGTTGATGCCGCCGAAGGTCGGCTCCAGCGAGGCGATGATATCGACCAGCTTGTCCGGATCGGTTTCGTCCACTTCGATGTCGAACACATCGATGCCGGCGAACTTCTGGAACAGCACGCCCTTGCCTTCCATCACCGGCTTGCCGGCCAGTGCGCCGATGTTGCCCAGGCCCAGCACCGCGGTGCCGTTGGAGATCACCGCCACCAGGTTGCCGCGGGCGGTCAGCTCGCTGGCCTGCTGCGGGTCGGCCTTGATTGCTTCACAGGCGTACGCCACGCCCGGCGAGTACGCCAGCGACAGGTCGCGCTGGGTCAGCATCGGCTTGGTCGCGGAGACCTTGATCTTGCCCGGCGGGGACATCCGGTGGTAATCGAGGGCGGCCTGTTTGAAATCTTCGTTGGACATCGACGTTGGATACATGAATGGGCAAGAGGGACAGGGGATCATACCCCCGTTGGGGCGCCCGGACCTGTCGCTATCCTGTCGCAGGCATGCTGCGACCGCACAATTCCCTGGCGTATGCGACAACCTGGAGCCACCAGCTTCGGCGCTGCCCATGACAGCCATGGGACGCCTTGAAACGCCGCGGGGCCGCACCACTCACGTGACCGGCCCCGCGGTACCACACACCTGGATCAGCCCTTGGCGGGCAGTGCCTCCGGCACGGCATCGACCGGCGGCGGCAGTTCGCTTTCGCGACCGTCCAGCGCCAGCTTCAGGCGGTCACGGTCCAGTGCGCCTTCCCAGCGCGAAACCACCACGGTGGCCACGGCATTGCCGATGAAGTTGGTCAGCGAACGGCATTCGCTCATGAAACGGTCCACGCCGAGGATCAGCGCCATGCCGGCCACGGGCACTTCCGGCACCACGGCCAGGGTGGCCGCCAGGGTGATGAAGCCGGCACCGGTGACGCCGGCCGCGCCCTTGGAGCTGAGCATGGCGACCAGCAGCAGCGCGATCTGGTGGCCCAGGGTCAGTTCGGTGTTGGTGGCCTGGGCGATGAACAGCGCCGCCAGGGTCATGTAGATGTTGGTGCCGTCCAGGTTGAACGAGTAGCCGGTGGGGACCACCAGGCCCACCACCGACTTGCTGCAGCCGGCCCGCTCCATCTTCTCCATCAGCGACGGCAGCGCCGACTCGGACGAAGAGGTACCCAGCACCAGCAGCAGTTCGGCCTTCAGGTAGCGGGCCAGCTTGAACACCGAGAACCCGCACAGGCGGCAGACCACGCCCAGGATGACCGCCACGAACAGGAAGGCGGTGATGTAGAACGAACCGACCAGCCAGGCCAGGTTGATCAACGACCCCACGCCGTACTTGCCGATGGTGAAGGCGATCGCGCCGAAGGCACCGATCGGAGCAGCCTTCATCAGCATGTGCACGAGCTTGAACACCGGAGCCACCAGCGCTTCGAGGAAGTTCTGGATCGGCTTGCCCTTCTCGCCGACCGACGCCAGCGCGATGCCGAACAGCACGGCCACGAACAGCACCTGCAGGATGTTGCCGTCCACGAAGGCGCTGATCAGCGTCTTCGGGATGACATCCATCAGGAAGCCGACCAGGGTCAGGTCATGCGACTTCTCGACGTAGCTGTGCACCGCGGTCTGGTCCAGCTCGGCCGGGTTGATGTTCATGCCCGCGCCAGGCTGTACCACGTGGGCCACGATCATGCCCACGACCAGCGCCAGCGTGGAGAAGAACAGGAAGTAGGCCATGGCCTTGGCGAACACGCGGCCGACCGTGCGCAGATGGGTCATGCCGGCAATGCCGGTGACGATGGTCAGGAAGATCACCGGCGCGATGATCATCTTCACCAGGTTGATGAAGGCATCGCCGAGCGGCTTCATCTTCTCGCCGATCAGGGGTTCGTAATGGCCGAGGATGGCGCCCAGGACGATCGCCACGATCACCTGGAAGTACAGCTGGCGGTAGATCGGCAACGGCTTTGCAGGCGCCGGGGCAGCGGTCGGGATGTGCATGGCGGACTCCGGGGAAGGGCGTTTTCAGGCACGTACGGCCCCGGAACTGCATGGGAGCCGATACCGTGGAAGCTGGTCACCGCCCCCCTCGCTCCACGCGCAGGGTGGCGACCAATGGACGCCTTTGTACGCGCCGGGCACGCCAACGCAGATAACCTATTGGTACTAGCCCCCCGGTTCAGGTGGCCGGGACCCCTAAACTGGCCCGGCATCGCACCGCGCCGGGAGGCCGGTGGCGCGGGCTGAACGGCCCGTGGCGTCCCTGCCCAAGTTCCGGCCCTGGCGGCCGTTGTTGTCCTGACCCTACGCAATCCGAGAGAGCCGCACCCAACATGCGCCCCATTCCCACCCTGCTGGCCCTGTCGCTGGCCGCCCTGCCCGCCTTCGCGTCCGCTGCCGATTTCGACAACTGGCCGACCAAGTACGCGTTCGGCGACGGCACCGAGCTGGCGGCCACCGCCAACATCGCCTACGACTACAACGATTTCTCCTCCGGCAGTGGCCTGGACGATGACGATGCCGTGCGCCGCAAGGAATTCGGCGCCACGCTGAAGAAGAAGGGCGTGTACGACGCGATGGTGTACTACGACTTCCAGGCCGACACCTGGCTGGACGTGTTCCTGCGCCTGGAGAGCAAGGCCTTCGTGGGCCGCGACATCGGCCGCTTCCGCTTCGGCTACATGAAGACGCCGGTCGGCCTGGATGCCAACACCTCCTCGCGCGCCGGTAGCTTCCTGGAGACCGCGCTGCCGGTGCAGGCGTTCTACGCCGGCCGCCGCACCGGTGTGGAATGGGTGCTGGAGCGCCCGCAGTACCTGCTGCAGGCCGGTGCCTACGGCGGCAAGGACCTGCAGGGCGACAACCCCGGCACCACGCAGGCGGTTCGTGCGGTGTGGACGCCGGTGAAGGCGCCTGGCGATGTGATCCACCTGGGCCTGGCCTACTCGCAGGAAAACCCGCGCGGCTACCGCGATGGCCGTGACGTCCATCACGAGGCCAGCGCACGGTTGCGCGCGCGCCCGGAAGCCGGCCTGACCGACATCCGCTACGTGGATTCCGGCGCGCTGGTGACCGCCGACCAGATCCGCCGCACCGGCCTGGAAGGCATCTGGATCCGTGGCCCCTTCTCGCTGCAGGCCGAAGCGCTGCAGGCCACTGTCACCCGCAACGACGGCAAGCCCGACTACACCGGCCACGGCCAGTACGCGATGGCCAGCTGGGTGCTGACCGGCGAGTCCCGTCCGTACAACGCCGGCGCCGTGGCCAACATCAAGCCCGCCCACGACTACGGCGCGGTCGAGCTGGTGGCACGCTACAGCCGCCTGGATCTGGACGACGGCAGCATCCTGGGGGGGCGTCAGCACGACCTTACCCTCGGCGCGAACTGGTACCTGACCAGCCATTTCAAGTTCCAGGCCAACTACGTCAAGGTCGATGCCAGCCGCCGCGGTGTGCACAGCACCCCGGAGATCTTCGAACTGCGCGCACAGATGCACTTCTGATCCGCGCCACGGTGCGGAATCCGGCGGGCATGCACGTCATGCCCGCCCTCACTGCGTAGACTGCCGCCATGTACTGGCTCGGCCGCCACCGGATGCTGCTGCTGACCCTCCTCGCGCTGGCCGGAGGCACCGTGCTGTGCGCGATCGCGGCGGGCCACTACGCGTGGCGCAGCGCCCTGGCTGCCGAGAGCACGCAGGTCCAGCGCCAGCTGCAGCTGTACGGCCAGGGCCTGCAGCAGCGTATCGACCGCTTCGGCACCCTGCCGCAGGTGATGGCACTGGACCCGGACCTGCTGCGCGTACTGCGCACGCCGCCCTCGCCCGCCGAGCGCCAGCAGCTGAACCTGAAACTGCAGCGCGCCAACCAGGTCACCCGAACCTCCACCCTGACCCTGGTCGGCCGCGATGGCGTCGCGGTCGCGGCCAGCAACTGGGACCAGCCGACCACCAACGTCGGCGAGGACTACAGCTACCGGCCCTATTACCAGCAGGCCCTGGCCCACGGCCGCGGCCGCTTCTACGGCATCGGCATGACCACCGGCGTGCCCGGCTATTTCATGTCCGAGGCGATCGTCGACGACCGCGGCCAGCGCATCGGCGTGATCGTGATCAAGATCGAGCTGTCGGCGCTGGAACAGGAGTGGCTGAACAGCCCCGACGTGGTGCTGGCCAGCGACAACCATGACGTAGTGTTCCTGTCCAACCGCGATGCCTGGCGCTACCGCCTGCTGCGGCCGCTGGGCGCGGACGAGCGCCGCGAGATGCTTGATGCCCGCCAGTATGCCGACCGCTCGTTGCAGCCGCTGCGGGTGCGTACCGAGGATGTGCTGGCCGATGGTGGCCGCATGGTGCGCCTGCTCGACCCGGTGCTGCCGCAGGCGATGCTGTGGCAGAGCCTGGCGCTGCCCGACGAACACTGGAACCTGCATCTGCTGCACGATGCCAGTGCCGCCACCAGCGCCGGACGCGGTGCCGCCCTGGCCGGCGCCGCTGCGTGGCTGGCACTGGGGTTCCTGCTGCTGTTCGTGCAGCAGCGCCGGCGCCTGGCCCGGCACCGCCAGCGCAGCCGCAGCGAACTGGAAACCCTGCTCAAGCAGCATGCACAGGAACTGCGCACCGCCCAGGACGGATTGCTGCAGGCTGCCACCGATGCCGACAGCGGCCTGAGCCGCAGCCTGGAGCACCTGCCGCAGGGCGTGGTGATCATTGATCGCGAACAGCGCCTGGTCGCCTGGAATTCGCGCTATCTGGAACTGTTCCGCTTCCCGCCGGGGCTGGTCCGTGTCGGCCGGCCCATCGAAGAACTGTTCCGCTACAACGCACGCCGCGGCCTGCTCGGGCCGGGGCCGATCGACGAGGCCATCGAGCGTCGCCTGAATCACCTGCGCAGTGGCCGCCCGCACATGCGCGAGAGCGAAAAGGACGATGGCACCGTTCTGGAGATCCGTGGCAATCCGCTGCCTGATGGCGGCTTCGTCACCAGCTACGCCGACATCACCAGCTACAAGAACGCTGCACGCGAACTGCGGTCACTGGCCGATGCGCTGGAACACCGCGTGGCCGAGCGCACCCATGACCTCGACGAGGCCCGCCGCGAAGCCGAACAGGCCAACCGCTACAAGACCCGTTTCGTCGCATCCGCGGTGCACGACCTGCTGCAACCGTTGAACGCCGCGCGCATGTTCGTCTCCGTGCTGCGCGGCAAGCTGACCGACCCGGCGCAACAGCAGACCACCGACCACATCGATGCCGCACTGGCCGCGCAGGATGCCATCCTCAACAGCCTGCTCGACATCGCGCGACTGGAGTCAGGCAGCCTGCCCACGCGCGTGCATGCGTTCCGGCTGGGCCCGCTGCTGCAGACGCTGGCACGCGAGTTCGGCATCGCCGCGCAGACACGCGGGCTGGTCGTGGACTGGGTGGATACCCGCGCGGTGGTGGTCAGCGACGAAGCACTGCTGCGCCGCATCCTGCAGAATTTCCTGTCCAACGCACTGCGCTACAGCGAGCGTGGCCGGGTGCTGCTCGGCTGCCGCCGGCGCGGAGACCAGTTGTGGATTGAAGTGCATGACCAGGGCCCCGGCATTCCTGATGCGCTGCAGGGTGAAATCTTCGAGGAATTCCGCCGTCTGCACGATGGTCACCAGCGCGGCGCCGGCCTGGGCCTGGCAATCGTCGACCGTATCGGCCGCCTGCTCGGCCATCCGATCCGCCTGCGCTCGCAACTGGGGCGAGGCAGCGTGTTCGCAGTGGGCGTACCTCTTGGCGATGCCAACGCGATTCCCGCTGTTGCGCAGGCACCGGCGCAGGCACAGGAACCGGCGGCAGACAATCCGCTGCGCGGCCGCCGCGTGTGGGTGATCGATGATGATCCGCATGTCTGCGCTGCCAGCCGTGCCCTGCTGGAGCGCTGGGGATGCGAGGTGGTGCTGGCCGATGGCCCCCAGGCCGCGCTGCAGCTGGCCGGCGTGGGGTCCGTCCCGGAGCTGGTGCTGCTGGACGTTCGCATGGGCGACCATCACGGGCCGGTGCTGTACGAAGTGCTGGCCGAGCACTGGCAGGCACGGCCGCCGGTGGTGCTGGTGACCGCCGAGCGCGACGCAGGACTGCGCGAAATGGCGGCCGAACGTGGCTGGGGCATGATGGCCAAGCCGGTGAAGCCGCCGGCGCTGCGGGCGCTGATGAGCCAGTTGCTGATCCGCCATCGCGGGTGATTCCAGCCAACGGCGCAGCCCCTCGCCGGTGGCACGTAAAGCAGTCCATGGTTGAGGCCGGGCAGGTTCCTTATTCGTCCACCCACGTGGAAGAAAAAGAAGATCAAACGCGGGTCGCGACGCCGCGCGTGCTCGTGTAGAGCCGAGCCCATGCTCGGCTCCACAGAAGGCGGCCGGACAGGCTGCTTCTGCTTTTGATCTTTTTTCTTCTCCGCAGGGGCAGGCCACCGAAATCTGTCAGAGATCGGCCGGGTTGGGTTCGCGGGGGCGTCCGCCGCATGGATGCGGCAGCCAAGCCTCCAGGGACGGATTCACGGCGCTCCTGCATCACCTTCCGGCTCAAGCGCCTTCACCAGCACCGCGGCCTGCGTGCGGCTGTGGCATTCGAGCTTCTTCAGGATCGCGGTGACATGCACCTTCACCGTGTTTTCGGCCAACCCCAGCGTGTAGGCAATCTGCTTGTTGAGCAGGCCATCGGCCAGGCACAGCAGCACCCGGAACTGCTGCGGTGTCAGCTGCGCCAGGCGGCTGGCCAGCAGTGCATCGGCCTCAGAACGCTCGGCCGCCATCGCCGGGAACCACAGGCCACCCTCCAGCACCGCCGTCACCGCCTCGCCAATGGTCTCGGCGGGCGCCGACTTCGGGATGAAACCGGCTGCGCCGAACTGCTGCGCGCGCCGGATCACCCGGGGATGATCGTTGGACGACAGGATCACCACCGGAATGTCCGGATGCGAGCCGCGCACGTGCAGCAGCGCGGAGAAACCGTGGGCACCGGGCATGGTCAGGTCGAGCAGCACCAGGTCCACGTCAGGATGCGCATCCAGCGCCTCGGCGAGCGCTTCGGCACTGGCCACCTCGCGCACCTGGGCAAGCGGCAGGCTCTGCCGCAATGACTGCACCACCGCCGAACGCAGCAACGGGTGGTCATCGGCGATCAGGATGGTGTATTCGCTCATGCGGCCATTGTACGGGCAGCGCACTGCATCCGCCGGGCATGGCCCGGCGCTACCAGGGCATCAGCGCCCCGCCGGCTCCACGCTGCTGCGCCAGGCATCGAGGAACTGGCGCCGCTTGAGCGCGTCCAGGTAGACCAGCAGTCCCGGCCCGAGCTGGATCGGGCGCCGGCTGCGACCGGGCGCATCATCGCGCCGGGCATCGCTGCGCACGATCGGCATCAGCCGCGCCTCGCGCGACAGCACCTGCTGGCCGCGCGGCGACAGCAGGTAATCGAGGAAACGCCGCGCCTCCTCCGGATGCGGACCGGTGCGCGGGATCACGGCCGTGCGCAGCACCACCAGCGTGTAGTCCTCCGGCTCGATGATGGCCAGTGGCGCGCCGGCATCGATGCGCGCCTGCGCGTACGAGCCGAGCACATTGTAGACCAGCGACAGCTGGCCGCTGGCGACCTTGTCCAGCAGTACCCCGGTGCGCTCCTCGCGAACCACCTCGTTGTCGCCGAGCGCCCCGAGCAGCGCACCGGCAATGCTGCCACGCTGCGCATCCTGCGTGGCCAGCAGGTAACCCACACTGCTGCGTTCGATGTCGTAGGTGCCCACCCGTCCGCGCAGGGGCGCGCCTTCCGCGCGCAGCAGGTCCAGCAGCTGCCGGCGTGTACGCGGCACCTTGGCAGCGGGCAATGTGCGCGTGTTGTGGACCATCACCACCGGCTCGTAGCTGATTCCGAATGCCTCGCCCCGCCACTGTGCCCAGGCCGGCAGCGCCGCGGTCTGCGCCGAGCGGTGTGGCAGGGCATGACCGTCATTGACCAGCTTGGTCTGCAGGTCCATGCCGCTGGAGATCAGCAGATCCGGCGACGCCGGGCTGGTGCGGTCCTGCAGGTAACGCGCGTACAGATCCTGGGTGATGATGTCCTCGTACACCACTTCCGTGCCGGGATGCAGCCGCTGGTAATCGGCGATCACCACTGCGAACACCTCGATGTCGGTGGTGCCGTGGATGCGCAGCTGGGCAGTGGCGGTCTCACGTGCGGGGAAACGGCGCACATCGCCGGGTGCAGCCTGCGCAGGCAGAGCCAGCAGCAGCGCGATGACGGCGGCAAACAGGCGGATCATGGGTTGCTCCGGGGCAGGCGGATGGTGGCGATCAGCCCCCCCTGCGGGCGGTTGCTGAGGTCGATATGGCCTGCATGGCTGTCGATCACGCGTTTGACGATGGCCAGCCCCAGGCCGGCGCCACCGGATGGCACGCCTTCGCCACGGGCGAATCGCTCGAACACCCGTTCGGCGTCGGCCGCGGCGATGCCCGGGCCGTGGTCGGCAATGGTCAGCACCGCCTGGCCGCCCTCGACCGTCAGTGCGATCTGCAGCGGACCATCGCCGCCATACTTCAACGCATTGTCGACCAGGTTCTTGATCGCCTCGCGCAGCAGCAGCGCATCACCGTGCACATGCACCTGCTCGGAAGTGACGGCCAGCTGCACGCGCGGCGCGGGACCGGCCTGCGGCAACGCATCGTGCAATGCCTGGTGCACGGTTTCTGCCAGATCCACCGGCGCGAACCGCTGCAGATGCGAACGGTGGATCACGCTGGCATCGCTGAGCAGCTGGTTGAGCAGCCGGCTCATGTGCGTGGCATTGCGCTCGATGGCCTGCAGGCTGCGCCGCATGTCCTGCGGGTCGTCATCATCCAGCGCCAGCTGCGCCTGCGCGCGCAGGGCGGCCAGCGGGGTACGCATCTGGTGCGCGGCTTCCGCCATGAACGCGCGCAGGGTCTCGTTGCTGCTCGACAGCCGCTCCATGAAGCGGTTCAGCGCCGCCACCATCTGGTCCATCTCACGGGGCACACGTGCATCCAGCGGCTTCAGGTCCGACGGTTCACGGCGCGAGAGTTCGCGTTCCACCCTCACCAGTGGCCGGAATGCACGGTGTACACCGAAGGCGACCAGCGCCAGCAGCAGACCGGACAGCACACCGATCGCCAGCAGCGACCGATTGACCATGTCCTGCGCCACCGCCTCGCGCGCGCGCCGGGTCTGGCCGACCTGCACCAGCACCTCGCCCTGCGCGGACGCAGCAGCGAAGCTGCGGCCCACCACCACGAACCGCACGGTCTCACCGCTGTAGCGCGCATCAAAGAACTGCGGTTGGCTCCCCGGCCGCCGGGGTGGCACCGGCAGGTCGCCGTAGCCAGTGATCAGCGTGCCGCGACTGTCCGCGACGCGGTAGAACACCCGGTCCTCCGGCGCCATCGCCAGCAGGTCGAGCGCCGCGTACGGCAGGTCGACCTGCCATTGGCCATCGGCCAGGGCCACCGAATCGGCGATGGACAGTGCAGAGGACGCCAGCAGGTGATCGTAGGAGCGATTGGCCGCACGCTGGCCGTAGTCGCGTGCGGCAAACAGCAGGGCGACTGCGAACACCGCCAGCAGCGCACCCAGATACAGCAGCAGGGTCCGCCGCAGCGAACCCGGCGCGGCCGCTGCCGGGCGCGCGTCAGTCATCGCTGTCCACGCCTTCGTCGCGGGCCTCGAGCAGGTAACCGACGCCGCGCACGGTCGTGATGCGCAGCGGCGCGTCGGCGAGCTTCCTGCGCAGGCGGCCGACATAGAGCTCGATCGCGTTCGGCCCGGCCTCGTCATCGAAGCCGAACAGGCCATTGCCGATCTCATCCTTGCCGACCACGTGGCCCAACCGGCCGACCAGGATTTCCAGCAGACGGTACTCGCGGTTGGGCAGCTCGATGGGCTCACCATCCAGGGTGACCCGATGCGCGGCATTGTCGAACTGGAAGCCGCCCACCTGCACCACCTCACTGGCCTGGCCGCGGGCCCGTCGCAGCAGCACGCGGCAACGCGCCTCGAACTCGCGGAAGTCGAAGGGCTTGCCGAGATAATCATCGGCACCCACATCCAGCGCCTGCACGCGGTCCTCGATGCCGTCGCGCGCGGTCAGCATCAGCACCGGCGTGCTGTCGCCGCGCTCGCGCATGCCGGCCAGCACGCGTAGCCCATCAAGCTTGGGCAGGCCGATATCCAGCACCACCAGATCAAAACTCTGGTAGCGCAGCACGCTTGCGGCGGCCAGGCCATCGGCCTGCCAATCCACCGCGTGCCCACTGCGGCGCATGCGACGGATGATCGCATCGGCCAGATCCGGGTTGTCTTCAACCAGCAGCAGGCGCATGGGGACAAGCGTGGGAGGGGAAGCGAATGCTACCGCATGCCGCCCGGCCTGCCCGCCGGGCGTGGACCGGCGCTACCGGACAGCCTGCACGGGGGTAGCGCCGGGCCATGCCCGGCGAGCGCAGCGGCCGCTTTTACGCTGCAACGCACAAACCGCTGACAGGCGGATGACAGCTTGCGCGACCCAGACTGCGGCCGCGCACCATCCGGTGCCCACGATTGCCGCGCGCCTGGCGCGCACCTGGGAGGGTTTGTGGAATTCACGTTTGCCTGGCCGCGTTCCGCCGCCATGATGGCCCTGGCTGCGTTGGCCGCGCCGGCCTTTGCCGCTGATGACGAGCGGCCGGTCACCGCCACGCTGGGCGGTCGCCTGCACCTGGACTTCGCCACGTTCGACAATGACAACCGCGGTACGCCGAACAAGGATGACACCGAGATCCGCCGCGCCTGGCTGGATGTCTCCGGCAGGTTCTTCGTGGTCGACTACAAGATGGAAGCCGACTTCTCCGGCGACCGTGTAGAAGCCAAGGACGTCTACCTGGCACGCAGCTTCGGCAAGGCCGGCAAGCTGACGGTCGGCCAGTTCAAGCAGTACTTCTCGCTGGATGACCGCACCAGCTCCAACTACGGCAGCTTCCTGGAGCGCGGCAATGCCGGTACCACACTGGCGCCGCTGTACCGGCTGGGTGCCTCGTGGCAGGCCAATCCGGGTGACTTCACCTGGGCCGCCAGCGTCTACAGCCTGGAGAGCATCGATGCCTGGCAGGTGAAGGGGCGCGCCGCCGGCGGCCGCGTGACCTGGGCGCCCTCGCCCAGCGACGGCGATGTACTGCACCTGGGCCTGTCGCTGGCCCGTGAGGCGTACGACAACCCTGGCGCCAACGGTGTGCCGGCACTGCGCATCCGCCCGCGCCCCGCCGGCCATCTGTCCGATGAGAGCCGCCTGACCCTGGTCGATTTCTCCGCAGGCCGCGATACCGACGTCAACAAGTGGTCACTGGAGTACGCCCAGGTCCGCGGCCCGTTGTCATGGCAGGGCGAGTTCAGCGGTGCGACCTTCGATGACGGCGCCCAGCGCGGCGACGTCATGGCCGGCTACGGCATGCTCAGCTGGTTCGTTACCGGCGAGAGCCGCGCCTACGACCGCAAGACCGGCCGCTTCGCCAGGGTGAAGGACATCCGCCACAAGGCCGGTGCCTTTGAAGTCGCGCTGCGCTACGACCGGATGTGGGGCGCGCAGCACCTCGATGGCGCTCCCGACCTGCGCCGTGGCAGTACCGAAGCCTGGACGCTCGGCGGCAACTGGTACCTGCGCGACAACCTGCGATTCATGCTCAACGTCATCGAAAGCCGCAACCGTGACCGCCTGGCCGGGATCACGGTGGACCGCACGCGCGCCGTGACCGGCCGCCTGCAGTACGACTTCTGAGCCTCTTCCGCGCCCCCCTCCGCACCCGCCCCTCCCTTTCCCACGTCCTGTTTTCTCAAGGAGTCCGCAGATGATGCTGAGCATCCTCGGCTTTGGCATGGTCATTACATTCATGTACTTGATCATGAGCAAGCGGCTGTCACCGCTGGTGGCCCTGATCACCATCCCGATCCTGTTCGCGCTGATCGGTGGCTTTGGCGCCGGCATCGACGAAATGATGCTGGAAGGCATCAAGAAGATCGCGCCGACCGGCGTGATGCTGATGTTCGCCATCCTCTACTTCGGCGTGATGATCGACGCGGGACTGTTCGATCCGCTGGTGCGGGTGATCCTGCGCTTCGTCAAGGGCGATCCGATGAAGATCGTGCTCGGCACCGCCGTGCTGGCGATGCTGATCTCGCTCGATGGCGATGGCTCGACCACGTACATGATCACGGTCTCGGCAATGCTGCCGCTGTATCAGCGGCTGGGCATGAACGCGCTGAACATGACCTGCGTGACCATCCTCGCCGGTGGCGTGATGAACCTGACTCCGTGGGGCGGCCCGACCGCACGCGCCGCCACCGCACTGCACGTTGATCCTGCTGATGTGTTCGTGCCGCTGATCCCGTCGATGGTGATCGCCTGCGCGGGCGTGCTGCTGCTGGCGTGGTACCTGGGTCTGAAGGAACGCCGCCGGCTGGGCGTGGTGACGTTGCCCAAGGGCGGCAGCTGGATGGACAGCAGCGTGTCCGACGACAGCAATGCGCTGCCGACGGTTGAGGATGCCGAGGACATCAAGCGGCCCAAGCTGCTGTGGGTGAACCTGGTGCTGACCCTGGTCCTGATGACCGCGCTGATCGTCGGCGTGCTGCCGATGCCGGTGCTGTTCATGGTCGGCTTCGCCATTGCCCTGGTGATCAATTACCCGAACCTGGCCGAGCAGCGCCGTCGCGTGGTCAACCACGCCGGCAACGTGCTGTCGGTGGTGTCGCTGATCTTCGCGGCGGGCATCTTTACCGGCATCCTCAACAACACCGGCATGGTCGAGGCGATGTCGCACAGCTTCCTGGCGGTGATTCCGGATTCGTGGGGCCCCTATCTGGCGGTGATCACTGCCGTGGCCTCGATGCCGTTCACCTTCTTCATGTCCAACGACGCGTTCTACTTCGGCGTGTTGCCGATCCTGTCCGAAGCCGCTGGCAACTACGGCATCACGCCGGTGGAAATGGCCCGCGCCTCGCTGGCCGGCCAGCCGGTGCATCTGCTCAGCCCACTGGTGCCCTCCACCTACCTGCTGGTGGGCCTGGCCAAGGTCGAGTTCGCCGACCACCAGAAATTCACCCTGAAATGGGCCATCGCCATCTCGCTGCTGCTGATGGTCGGCAGCCTGCTGTTCGGCCTGTATCCCCTCGCCGCCTGATCCCGTTACCAAGGAGCGTTCCGCAATGACTCTTCGCATCGCTTACGTCACCAGCGGCATGGGCAGTGTCGGCACTGCCATCTGCCAGAGCCTGGCCCGCGCCGGCCATACCGTTGTTGCCGGCTGTGCGCCGAACTCGCCGCGCAAGGCCAACTGGCTGCGCGAGCAGCGCGAGCAGGGCTTTGACTTCATCGCCTCCGAGGGCAATGCCACCGACTGGGCCTCGACCAGCGCCGCCTTCGCCAAAGTGCGCGCGGAAGTGGGTGAAGTGGACGTGCTGGTCAACAACTCCGGAGGCAGCCGCGACCTGCTGTTCCGGCAGATGACGGTGGAGGACTGGAATGCGGTGATCGCCTCCAACCTCAACGCGCTCTTCAACCTGACCAAGCAGGTGGTCGATGGCATGGCCACGCGGGGCTGGGGACGCATCATCAACATCGGTTCGGTCAGCGCCCACAAGGGGCAGATCGGCCAGGTGAACTACGCCACCGCCAAGGCCGCCATGCATGGCTTCAGCCGGGCGCTTGCCGCTGAAGTAGCGTCACGCGGAGTGACGGTCAACACGCTCTCGCCGGGCTACATCGCCAGCCAGGCCATCAGCAGTTTCCCCCCGGATGTCCTGGACCGCCTGGCCGCATCGGTGCCGGTGCGGCGCCTGGGCCGTCCGGAAGAAGTCGCCGGCCTGTGCGCCTGGCTGGCCTCGGACGAGGCGTCGTATGTGACCGGCGCCGATTATCCGGTCAATGGTGGGCTGTACATGGGCTAATGAGCCGCCCTGGGTGCGCCGCCAACGTGGCGGCGCGTACCCGCATGGGTGTTCCGTAAAGAAGCTTTCATGTTCCGTTCGCATAGTGGGGCGGCATCGCGCACGCACGCCGGTGCCCATCCCCCATGCAACGGACCACCATGCAGACTCGACACCTGACGATCGCCGTAGCGATCGCGCTTTCCGCCGCTGCCAGCGCCTCCGCCGCCGATATCGACGCCGCGCCCAGCGCGCAGACGCTGGATACCGTCTCGGTGATCGGCCAAGGCGAGACCCGTCAGGTGCAGCGCATCACCAGCGTCGACAAGCAGGTGCTCCCGCCAGGCACCAGCGGCCAGAAGATCCTCGATCGGCTGCCGGGCGTCTCGGTGCAGTCCAACGATGCGTTCGGCGCCAATGAGGAATCGCAGACCATCAGCCTGCGCGGATTCGACAAGAGCCGGCTGGGCTATACCCTCGATGGCATTCCGCTGGGCGACAACAGCTACGGCAACTACAACGGCCTGAGCATCGCCCGTGCGCTGATCGCCGAAAACCTGGCCGGCGCCGAGCTGTCGCAGGGCATCGGTTCACTCGGCGTGGCCTCGACCAGCAATCTCGGCGGCACCATCCAGTACTTCTCGTCCGATCCGTCCACCGAGTTCGGCGGCCGTGCCAGCGTCACCGTCGGCGACGACAATCAGCGCCGTGGTTACCTGCGCGTGGATACGGGCGACCTCAACGGCTTCTCTGCGTATGTCTCCGGCGTTCACCAGGACCAGGACATGTGGGCCGCGCCGCATCAGAACCAGACCACCCGCCAGTTCAATGCCAAGGCCGTGTGGAACGTGGGCGACCATCGTTTTGGCGCGTTCGTGGCGACCTCGCGTGCCAGCCAGGCCAACTACGCCTACCTGTCCAAGGACATGCTGGCCAGGGGCCTGGGCTGGGACTGGAACATCTATGCGCCGGACTGGAACCGCGCGGTGGCCGCCGCCTACTGCGCGCCGGCTACGCGTGATCCGGCGCGATGTGCCTACAGCGGCGGCGTGACCAGCATCGACGATGCGTACTACCAGAGCCGTGCGCTGCGCGATGACAACCTGTACTCGATCGATGCCGACCTTCGCCTGGGCGAGCAGGGCCGCCTGAAGCTGCTGGCCTACCACCATGACAACCGCGGCCAGGGTCACTGGTGGGCGCCGGGCCAGCCGTCCTACCCCGGCACCGACCGGATGCTGCCGATCTCCATCCGCAGCACCAACTACACGATCAACCGCGACGGCGTGACCGCAGCGCTGTCATGGACGGCTGGCATCCACCAGCTGGAAGCCGGCCTGTGGTACGAGCAGAACGACCACAACGTGTCGCGCAATTTCTACTACATCAGCGGTCCGTTCCTGGACGACCTGTACCTGAAGAATCCGGACCGCCTGCTGTTCAACCAGGACTACGACATCCGCACGCAGCAGTTCTACGTGCAGGACCGCATGCGCTTCCTCGACCAGCGCCTGACCGTTGATGTCGGCATCAAGAGCCCGAACACCCGCATGCGTGCCACGGCCCGCCCGGGCGTGGAAACCCGCCTGGCGTCCGGCACGCTGACGGCCAAGGAGTCGGTGCTGCCGCAGCTGGGCGTGGGCTTCAAGCTCAACGCCAACAACGAGCTGTTCGCCTCGTACGCCGAGAACATCGCCGCCTTCGTCGGTGGTGGCAGTGGCGGCCCGTTACAGGTGGCACCGGAATCGTTCGCTGCCAGCGCCGACCTGGAACCGGAAAAGTCGAAGAGCCTGGAGGCCGGTTTCCGCACGTTCGGCGAGAAGTACCAGGCCTCGATCGCCGCCTACAACGTCACGTTCGACAACCGCCTGCTGTCACTGAACCCGTGCTCCAGCATCGAAGTGGGCACCCGACCGGAGTGCGTGACACGCTTCATCAACGTCGGCTCGGTGAAGAGCCACGGCGCGGAACTGACCTTCATCCTCAAGCCGGTCGATGGCCTGCAGTGGTACAACGCGCTGTCCTGGAACAAGACCACCTACGAAGATGACTACATCTCCGGCGGCGCGGTGGTGCCGGTGGCCGGCAAGATCACGGTGGACACGCCGCAGCGCATGGCCTCCAGCGAAATCAGCTGGAACCGCGATGGCTTCTTCGCCAGCCTGCGTGCCAAGTACACCGGCAAGCGTTATTACACCTACACCAACGATCAGTCGGTGCCGGGCGTGACCACCTTCGATGCGGGTGCCGGCTATGACTTCGGCCCTGGGCTGGGACTGCGCAACGTGCGGGTCTCGTTGAACGCGACCAATCTGACCAACAAGCGCTACGCCGGCCAGCTGAGCTCGTTCGCGCCGACCGACCCGGAAGGCAAGCGCTACGCGATCCACGCCAGCGCACCGCGGCAGGTGTTCATGACGGTGGCGGCAGAGTTCTAAGTCAGAAGCGGGCGCTGCGGCGCATCGAGTGTTCCTGCATGGCGCGGGTAGGCAGGCCCATGCAGGATCCGCCAACGCATGTCATTCCGGCGCCAGCTGGTCCATCCGTATCCGGTTGGCAAACAGCGAAAATGCCAGCATGCCGGCCAGGCCATTGGCCCGGCTGACCCAGTGCGGCAGCCAGCGCGGTGGCTTCAGCACCCCGGCCTGGAACAACGGCGCGAACGCGATGGCGTCCTGCAGGCTCATCTTGCCCGCGAACAGCCACCGGCAGACCTGCAGGCGATCCTCGGCCAGCATGTGGCGGAAGAAGGTGTGCACCGATACCAGCCCGCGCAGGTACACGGTGTCCTTGGTGAAGGCCAGCCCGCCGCCGGGGGGCACTCCGCGGAACACGCGCTGGGCCGATGCGAAGCTCTCTTCCGGGTTCTGCCCGGCATCGCAGAAGTAGCGGAACACCTCGATGAAGTCGGCGCCCTCGCGGGCCATGGCGATGGCTTCGGTACGCAGGCTGATCCGCTTCAGGCGCTCGATGTCGATGCTGCCGGTGATCTGCTCGGCAAAGGTGGCCAACCCTTCCTGGGTAGCCGTCACCCGGGGTGAGGACAAAGCCAGGCTGGGCAGCACCGGCTGCTCCCGGCCATTCAACGCGGTCAGCGAATGCACCAGCGCTTCGTGATGGAACAGCTGTGCACGATCGTAGGCGCTGAAGCGCGCACTGGTACGCAGGCGGATCCGCGTCGGCCCGGCGGCCGCCTTGGACACCAGTTCCGGATCCAGCTGCACCTGGATGATCCGCGATTCGAAGAAGGCATCCAGATCGTTCTGCAGCTGCAGTTGCAGCGCGATCGCAGACACCGGCACCTGTTCTTCCGGCGCCAGCAGTTCATGGTCCAGCTCGGCCGCGATCTGGATGAAATGGCGCGCTGCATCGCGCGTGCTCGGGCCATTGCCCGGCAAGGGCTGTTCGGGGGCGCCGAACAGCTGCACCGAACAGGTGTCCACCGCTGCGGTACCCAGGCCCTCCAGCAGGCGTGCGGCCAGGTCCCAGCTGTGCGCGGACTGCTGCACGTAGTGACCCAAGGGATGCCCCGCGTCGCAGTCGGCGGCGATGGCTGCCAAGGTGCGGCGTTCCTCGCTGAAATCCAGCTTCGGGTAGTCCACCTTCGGCAACTGCGGCTGCCCGCGCGCAACGCTGTCCAGGAACGGTGCCTGCACCGTCGCCGGCCAGCTGGTCAGGCCCAGCAGGCGGATGCCACCCACGGCCTCGACCAGCCGCGCATCGAGCGCCGCATGGTGGGCCACCTCGCGATCCAGCACGGCGGTCGTTTCCATGCGCGGACTATAGCGCCCTGCCAGGCCGTGCGCTGTCCACCGCGGGCCCCGGCATCAGCGAGGGCGTTACCCCGGCATCCCGGGATGAATCTCCATGCAGCCGCGCCCGTGGCCGGCTGCCTCATCAACGACGTCGCGGCTTTCCTGCCGGACGGAACTGCTGGCCCTTGCCTTTCCTGCCACCACGTTCCTGCGCGGTCTCGGCCTGGCGCACGGCCAGCTTGGCGGCCGCAGCCGCCACTTCTTCCTTCAACTTGAAGTAGTTCAGCAGCCGGCTTTCCTCGATCTCACCCGCGTCGATAGCTGCCCGTACCGCACAACCGGGCTCCTGGTGATGCGAGCAGTCGCGGAAGCGGCACTGTTCGGCCAGTGCTTCGATATCGGCGAAGCCCCCTTCGGCCAGCGTCTCCTCGCCGGTCGGCTTGAGCTCGCGCATGCCGGGCGTGTCGATCAGGCAGGCGCCGGTCGGCAACGGCATCAGCGCACGATGGGTGGTGGTATGACGCCCGCGTGAGTCGTTGGCGCGCACCGCATTGGTCTTCATCCGCTGCTCGCCAAGCAGCGTGTTGGTCAGCGTGGATTTGCCGGCGCCGGAGGAGCCCACCAGCACCACGGTGCGGCCCGGCCCCAACCATGGCTGCAGCACAGCCACGCTGCCAGCATCCAGGCCATTGATGGCATGCAGGGCGATCCCCTGCATTTCCAGTTCTTCCAGCACCGCCAGCGCATCTTCGCTGTATTCGGTCTGGTCGGCCTTGGTCAGCACCACCACCGGTTCGGCACCGCCGCCGCCCACCAGCAGCAGGTAGCGCTCGATACGGCGTGGATTGAAGTCCGCATCCAGCCCGCAGACGATGAACACCGTATCGATGTTGGCCGCGATCACCTGCTGGTGATAATGCTCGCCGGCGGCACCGCGCTTGATCGCGGTGCGACGTGGCAGCAGCGCCACGATGCGGATGCCGTCGAGCAGCACCCAGTCGCCGACCGCCGGCCGCTCATGGCTGGGAAAGCGTGGCCGCTGCCATTCCGGCAGCGATTCGGCCTTGATCGCAGCGTCCGGGGCGTCGGCCACGACATAGTGCGTACGGTGCTGCTCGATCACCCGGGCCGGGCGGGCCTGCGGGTGCTCGGCCATCATGGCCTGCCAGTCGGCCTGCTGCGCCGGGCCCGGCCAGGGCCAGCCGATGGTCTGCAGGGCGGTGAAATCGGGGGTCTGGGTCATCGCCTCCATTCTACCCGTGCCAACGCCGCTCCAGCCCAGCAGCGGCGGGCCCTGGGGGCCTTGCCATGCAGTGCAGCAATTCCGCTACCATGGAACCTCCATGCCATCCGACGGCTCACCGACCATGTCAACCTCCGCGCCCAAGCCCCTGGCCACCCGCGAGCGCCTTTCCGAAGTGCGCTACGAAATCCGCGGAGAACTGGCCCGGCGAGCCCGGGAGCTGGAGGCGCAGGGCCGCAAGCTGATCAAGCTCAACATCGGCAACCCCGGCAATTTCGGCTTCCGCGCCCCGGAACACCTGCAGCGCGCGATCGCCGACGACATGGGTCGCACCGATCCCTATACCCACCAGCAGGGCCTGCCGGTGGCGCGCGAGGCGATCGCCGCCTACTACAGCCGTCGCGGCGCTCCCGACGCGCACCCGGACCGTGTGTTCGTCGGCAACGGCGTCAGCGAACTGATCGACCTGTCGCTGCGTGCGCTGCTCAACCCCGGCGATGAAGTGCTGGTGCCGTCCCCGGACTACCCGTTGTGGTCGGCCTCCACCATCCTCAACGACGGCCGGCCGGTGTACTACCGTTGCGCCGCCGAGAACGGCTTCCAGCCGGACCCGAGCGAGATCGAGACCCTGGTGTCCTCGCGCACCCGCGCGATCGTGCTGATCAATCCGAACAATCCCAGTGGCGCCAGCTACCCGCGCGAACTGCTTGAACGCGTGGTGGACATCGCGCGCCGGCACAACCTGCTGCTGCTGGTCGACGAGATCTACGACCAGATCCTGTATGACGAGGCGGTGTTCCAGCCGGTCGCACCGCTGGCGGGCGACCATCCGTGCCTGACCTTCAGCGGGCTGAGCAAGGTGCATCGCGCCTGCGGCTGGCGCGTGGGTTGGGCGCACCTCAGCGGCGATGACGCACGCCTGGGCGACTTCCGCGCGGCGATGGACCTGCTCAGCGCGCTGCGCCTGTGCGCCAATGTGCCCGGCCAGTACGCCATCGAAGCTGCGGTGAACGGGCCCGACACCATTTCGGCACTGTGTGCCCCGGGGGGGCGCCTGTACGAAACCCGCCGCGCGGTGATCGAAGCCTGCGAGGCCAGCGAGCATCTGTCGCTGGTGGCCCCCGCCGGCGCGCTGTATGCCTTCCCGGCGGTGGTCGGCGCTGCCGCCAAGGGCTTCGACGATCACACCTTCGCCCTGGACCTGATGGACAACGAGGGCGTGCTGGTGGTGCCAGGTTCCAGCTTCAACGTGCCCTACCGCAACCACTTCCGCGTAACCCTGCTGCCGGAGGCCTCGGTGATGCGCGATGTGTTCGCCCGCATCGACCGCGTGCTGGCCCGCCGCGCCGAGGATGCAACCAAGGTCGTACCGATCAAGCCACGCCGTTCGGTGGCCTGAGTCGTGGGCTTGTCCTATCTGGCGCTGGGCGACTCCTACACCATCGGTGAGGCCGTCGCGGTCGAAGGCCGCTGGCCCCATCAGCTGGCCGCCGCGATGCGCGCACAGGGCGTCGCGCTGGCCGATCCGCAGACCATCGCCACCACCGGCTGGACCACGGACGAGCTCGATGCCGGCATCGACGAGGCCGCCCCGCAGGGGCCGTTCGACTTCGTCAGCCTGCTGATCGGGGTCAACAACCAGTACCGCGGCCGCCCGCTCGACGAATACCGCACGCAGTTCCAGGCCCTGCTGCAGCGCGCGATCGGTTTTGCCGGCGGCCGTACCGATCGGGTGCTGGTGCTGTCGTTTCCCGATTGGGGCGTGACGCCGTTCGGCGCCAGCAGCGGCCGACACCGTGGCCGCATCGGCATCGAAACCGACGCGTTCAACGCGGCTGCGGAGCAGGTCTGCAGTGGCCTCGGCGTCGACTTCGTCGACATCACCGACATCAGCCGCGTCCACGGTCACGACCCGGCGATGATCGCCGAAGACGGTCTGCACCCCTCCGCGCGCATGTATGCATTGTGGAGCGAGCGTGCCTTGCCGGTCGCCCTGCGCCGGCTAGGCGACGCCGGCTGACCCGATGGACGGCACGCCACGGAATGGCACGCCCCTGCCCTGCTCCCCGCTGACCTCCCCGCAGGCCCGCGCGATCGCCGAGGCGTTCCGACCTGCACAGGCCTGGGGCAGCCGCCGCGACTATTACTACACCCGCGGCAAGCTCGGCAGCGATCCGTTGTACGACGGCGTGCTGCAACAGCTGCCCGAGGATGGCCAGCCGGTGCTGGACCTGGGTTGCGGACTGGGCCTGTTCGCGCATGTGCTGCGCCAGCGCGGGCGCGGCCAGCCCTATCTCGGGGTGGACGTGGACGCCGCCAAGATCGAGCGGGCGCGGCAAGCCGGTGAAGGCCTGCCGGCCGTGCGCTTCGAATGCCTGGATGTGCAGGCTGCGCTGCCGTCGCACGTCGGCCATGTACTGCTGCTGGACGTAGTGCAGTACCTGGATGCCGGACCGCAGCAGACGCTGCTGCGTGCCGCAAGCGCGCGGGTGTCCCCCGGAGGACGGCTGCTGCTGCGCACGCCGCTGGCGACCGGTGATGGCCGGGACCGCACCACGCGGGTCGCGGACCGCCTTGCCTGGCTGGTGGGCTGGATGGGTACCCGCCCGCGGCACTATCCCCAGCCGAAGACCCTGCTGGCGACACTGAGCGAAGCGGGATTGCGCGTCGCCGCACCACGGCCGCTGCACGGGCGCACACCGTTCAACAGCTGGCTGGTGGTGGCCGAACGGCCTGGGTGACGTCGGGCGTGGCCCGGCGCTACCGGATGCCTGCCCATTCCCCTGGTAGCGCCGGGCCGTGCCCGGCGGATTCCGTGCGTGCCGCTGCGCTATACCGAAGGCAGCGTTGCCTTCAATCCACGCTGATGCAGTGCCTGCAGCACGCGTTCGATGATTACCAGGTTGTGGCCATGGGCGGCCCCCTCATGCAGCAGCACGATGGCGCCCGCGCGAAGATCCGGCAGCAGGCGCTCCAGCACGCGCTCGGGCGTACAGCCGACACCATCGAAGCCGCGGGCGCTCCATCCCACCCGCACCAGGCCCAGGCGGCGCAGCACCGGGCCCACGAACGGATTGGTCATGCCCACCACCGACCGGTACCAGCGTACCGGCGTGCCCGACAATGCCTGCAGCGCATGCTGGCAGCCTTCGATCTCCGCACGCATCGCCTTCGGTCCCAGCCGCCAGAAGCGCGCCTGCGGATGGCTGAAGCTGTGGTTGCCCAGATCGTGCCCGCGGCGCAGGATCTCGGCCACCAGCGCCGGCTGGGCCAGCGCCCGCTCGCCCACCAGGAAGAATGTCGCCCGCGCCTGATGCCGATCCAGCAGATCAAGCACGGCCAGCGTGTCCGCACCGGGACCGTCATCGATGGTCAGCCAGACCGCGTCGTCCGCCTGCGCCAGGCGGCTCAGCACCGGCGTGTAGAAGCGGCTGTTGGGCAGGAACACCGGCACGATGAACAGCGCGTGGCTGGCCACCATCAGCGGCAGACCCCAGTGCCATCCCGCCAGCACCCAGGCCAGGATCACCCCCAACTGCGACGCCACCAGCCAGGGCAGCCAGCGCCATGGCCGGGGCGGAATGCGATGCAATGTTCCTGCGCTGCTCATACCCCATGATGCCATGAGGGGTAGAATCGAAGATTCGAATTACTGGACCCCCGACTTCCCATGTCTCTCGATCCTGCCCTGCGTTCGCGCATCGAATCCCTCCTCAACGCCAACCGCGTCGTGCTGTTCATGAAGGGCCAGCCGTCGATGCCGCAGTGCGGCTTCTCGGCCAAGGCCGTGGGCGCGCTGCAGGACCTGGGCGTCGAGTTCGCTCACGTCAACGTGCTGGCCGACCAGGAAATCCGTGAAGGCATCAAGGCCTACGGCGACTGGCCGACCATCCCGCAGCTGTACATCGACGGCGAACTGGTCGGTGGCAGCGACATCGTGCTGCAGATGGCCGCCAGCGGCGAACTGAGCAGCGTGCTGGGCCTGCCCGCGCCGGACCGCACCCCGCCGCGCATCACCGTCACCCCGGCCGCGGTGGAGATGCTCAAGGGCGCGCTGGCCGACGCCCCGGGCGCCGCCCTGCAGCTGACCATCGATGCAGGCTTCCAGCCCAACTTCCAGCTCGCTCCGCATGACGAGGCTGCGATCGCCGCCGAATCCAATGGACTGCGCGTGCAGTTTGACCTGGCCAGCGCGCGCCGTGCCGAAGGCATCACCATCGACTGGGTGGACGACATCCGCGGCAAGGGCCTGGCCATCGACAACCCGAATGCACCCAAGCCGGTGCAGGAAATCAGCGTGCGCGACGCCGACGACCTGGTGCGCGCCGGCAACGCGATCCTGGTGGACGTGCGCCCGGCTGACGAGCGCGCCATCGCCGCCGTCGGCGTGCCGTTCAAGGTGTTCGACGGCAACGGCCGCGCCGAGCTGGAAGCACTGCCGAAGGACACCGCACTGGCCTTCCTGTGCCACCACGGTGGTCGCAGTGCGCAGGCTGCCGAGCAGTTCCGCGCGCTTGGCTTCACCAAGGTCTTCAACATCACCGGCGGCATCAACGCCTGGTCCGAAGAGGTGGACAACGGCGTGCCGAAGTACTGATCGGCTGCAGCGCGGAACAGGAGAACGCCGGCGCACGCCGGCGTTTTCCGTTTCCTGCCTGTCGCGCGCGTGGCCGGCCCCGCCCGGTCAGCCGGCAAACCCGCCTTCGGCCAGGTAGTCCAGTTCCTCCGGCGTGGGAATGCGGCCCAGCACGGCGTTGCGGTGCGGGAAGCGGCCAAAACGGCGGATGATGTCGCGATGCAGGTCGGCGTACTGCAGGTATTCCTTGTCACCCAGCACGTCGAACATGGCCACCGAACGGTCCTGGTCCAGCGGATCCTCGGAATGCTCGAACGGCAGGTAGATGAAGGCCCGCAGCTTCGGAACCAGCTGCAGGTCCAGCCCTTCCTCGATGGCACGCATGGCGTAGTGCCGGGCCAGCCCATCGGTGGCGTAGGAGTGGGCGGTGCCACGGAAGCAGTTGCGCGGGAACTGGTCCAACAGCAGCATCAGGGCCAGCGCACCCTCGGCGCTGCCCAGCCAGTGTTCGCGCGCACGCGCGGCCGCAGCGAAATGCTCATCGAGGAACAATCGGCGGAACTGCGCGTCGAACGCATCGTCGCGGGCGAACCACTTCGCAGGGCCCGCCTCCTTCCAGAATTCCACCACCTGCGCGGCAACGTCCATTACCTACTCCCGGGCCCGGACGTCCCGCGCCCGGCCCTCATCATCATTCGTCGAAGCGCAGATGGCGGACCGACTTGCCGTTGCGCCGGATAAGCTTAAGCGCCTCGATGCCGATCTGGATATGGTTTTCCACGAACTGGGAGCTGACCTTGGCATCGGAGGCTTCGGTCTTGACCCCGTCGGGAATCATCGGCTGGTCCGAAACCAGCAGCAGGGCGCCGCTGGGGATGTGGTTGGCGAAGCCGGCGGCGAACACCGTGGCCGTTTCCATGTCGATGGCCATGCAGCGCATCGCGCGCAGCCGTTCCTTGAATGCCTCGTCGTGTTCCCAGACCCGCCGGTTGGTGGTGTAGACGGTACCGGTCCAGTAGTCGTGCCCAAGATCGCGGATCATGGTCGAGACCGCGCGCTGCAGGGCGAAGGCCGGCAGTGCCGGTACTTCCGGTGGCAGATAGTCGCCCGAAGTGCCTTCACCACGGATCGCGGCGATCGGCAGCACCAGGTCGCCCAGCTGGTTCTTGCGCTTCAGGCCCCCGCACTTGCCCAGGAACAATACCGCCTTGGGCATCACCGCCGACAGCAGGTCCATGATGATCGCGGCATTGGGGCTGCCCATGCCGAAGTTGATCATCGTGATGCCATCGCTGGTGGCGCTGGCCATGGGCCGGTCCAGGCCGACGATGGGCGCACCGGTCAGTTCGGAGAAGGTGTGCAGGTAGCCGCCGAAGTTGGTCAGCAGGACGTGCGGGCCGAACTGGTCCAGGGGCACGCCGGTATAGCGCGGCAGCCAGTTGTCGACGATTTCCTGCTTGCTCTTCATGCTCGGTCCGGAACGGCGGGGACCGCCTATTTTCGGCCAGTGGGGCGACGCCGTCGAGGCACGCGGTCGCACCCTGTGAAGAAGGTCACTTGGCAAGCCCACCGCTGCCCGGCTAGCGTCAGCGGTTGCTTACGTTGCCGAGGGGATCTGCATGACGTCGACGTTGTTGCGCGCCGGGCTGGGGCTGGCGCTGGTTACGCTGGCCGTCGCGCCAGCACTGGGCGCCTCGCGCTTCATGGCCGATCCTTACCCCAGCACCTATCGGGCGCAGCCCGATGCGCCGGTGCTGATCCACAACGCAACGGTGCTGACCGGCACCGGCCAGCGCCTGGACAATGCCGACGTCCTGCTGCGTGAGGGCCGCATCGTTGCTGTCGGCCAGCAGCTGCAGGCCGAGGCCGATGTCACCCGCATCGACGCGCAGGGCAAGTGGGTCACCCCCGGGCTGATCGACGTTCACTCGCACCTGGGCGTATATCCAAGCCCAGGGGTGGGCGCCCACAGCGATGGCAACGAGATGACCGCACCGGTCACGGCCAATGTCTGGGCAGAGCATTCGGTGTGGCCGCAGGATCCCGGCTTCGCTGCCGCCCTGGCCGGCGGCGTGACCAGCATGCAGGTGCTGCCCGGCTCGGCCAACCTGGTCGGTGGCCGCGGCGTGACCCTGAAGAATGTTCCGGCCATCACCTACCAGGCGATGAAGTTTCCCGGCGCGCCGTGGGGCCTGAAGATGGCCTGCGGCGAGAACCCCAAACGCGTCTATGGCGAAGGCAAGGGTGTGACCCCTGCTACCCGGATGGGCAACGTCGCCGGCTACCGCGCAGCCTTCATCGATGCCGCCGACTACATCACCAAGAACACGCCCAAGGCAGCCAAGCGCAAGCGCTGGTTCGGCAGCGACAAAGGTGACAGCGCGGGCGATGCCGGTGGCAAGCGCGATCTCAAGCTGGACACCCTGGCCGGCGCGATCCAGGGCGACATCCGCGTGCACATCCACTGCTACCGCGCCGATGAAATGGCCACCATGCTCGATCTGGCCAAGGAATTCGGTTTCAAGGTGGCAGCGTTCCACCACGGCGTGGAGGCCTACAAGCTGGCCGACCGGCTGGCGGCGGACGGCGTCTGCGGTGCACTGTGGGCCGACTGGTGGGGCTTCAAGATGGAAGCCTTCGATGGCATCCCCGAGAACATCGCGCTGGTGGACCGGGCGAAGAACAGCTGCGCCATCGTCCATTCCGATTCGCCCGAAGGCATCCAGCGCCTGAACCAGGAGGCCGCAAAGGTCATGGCCGCCGCGCGCCGCGCACGCATGGCCCCGATCACTCCTGAACATGCGATCACCTGGATGACCGCCAATGCCGCCAAGGCGCTGGGCATCGAGCGCCAGACCGGCACGCTGGAGCCCGGCAAGATGGCCGACGTGGTGGTGTGGAACGGCAATCCCTTCAGCTCCTACGCATTGGCCGAGCAGGTCTATGTCGATGGCCGCCGCCTGTACGACCGCAGTGCGTTGCCGGCAACGCCGCAGTCGGACTTCCAGCTCGGGCAGGAGGTGCACTGATGGCCGGTTCCATGCAGATCGCAAGGTCTTCCAGCCGCAACCGGGCATGGCTCGGCGCTGCGATCATGGTGCTGGCAGGCATCACCGGCGCGGCATCGGCACAGGATCTGCTGGTGCGCGGCGCAACGGTTCACACCGCCAGCGCACGCGGCAGCCTGCAGCACGCCGATGTGCTGGTGCAGGGCAGCATCATCCGTGCCGTGGGTACGGGCCTGGCCGCACCGGCCGGCACGACCGTGGTTGAAGCCGATGGCCGCCCGCTCACGCCCGCGCTGTTCGGTGGCATCGCCGAGATCGGCATCGAGGAAGTCTCGGGAGAAGCGAGTACGGTCGACAGCAGCCTGAAGATCGGCGAGCAACCGCTGCGCCCGGAGTTCGACGTGACCCTGGCCTACAACCCCGCGTCGGTGCTCATTCCGGTGGCGCGACTGGAGGGCATCGGCTTCACCGCGCTGGGCGCCGTCACCGGCGGTGGCTTCGTGGCGGGCCAGGGTGGGGTGATGCGGCTCGATGGCAGCGCCGACCCGCTGGGTCCACGTGCGCTGTTCCTGCGGCTGGGCGCCGCAGCGTCGGAACTGACCGGTCATTCGCGTGCAGCACAGTGGATGCTGCTGCAGCAGATGGTGGATGAAGCGCGCGGCCAGGTCGCCGCCGATTCTCCGCACGCCGTGCTGACACCGGCCGGTCGCCGCACACTGTCGCGCTATCTGGCCGGCCAGGGCCGCATCGTGGTTGAAATCGATCGCGCTGCCGATATCCGCCAGCTGCTGCGCTGGGCTGCACGCGAAAAGGTGAAGATCGCCCTGTCTGGAGCCAGCGAAGCCTGGCAGCTGGCGCCGGAGCTGGCTGCGGCCGGCGTGCCGGTGTTCGTCGACGTGCTGGCCAACCTGCCGGCCAGCTTCGACCAGATCGGCGCCACCCTGGAAAACGCGGCACGACTGCAGCGTGCGGGCGTGCCCGTCAGCTTCGTGCAACGTGGCGATGCCTCGCACAACGCACGCAAGATCCGCCAGCTCGCAGGCAATGCGGTAGCCCATGGCCTGCCCTGGGCCGACGGGCTGGCAGGCCTGACCCGGGTTCCCGCACAGGCGTTCGGGGTGGCCGACCAGATCGGCAGCATCGAGCCCGGCAAGCGCGCCGACCTGGTGCTGTGGGAAGGCGACCCGCTGGATGTGGCGCACTATGCCGAACAGGTCTGGATGGGCGGGCGGCCGATGCCGATGCGCTCGCGCCAGACCGACCTGCGCGACCGCTATCTGCAGCGCAACGCGCAGCCCTGACCGACGAGGAAAGCCCCATGGCCCCGCTGCACTGGTACTTCGATTTCGTCTCGCCCTACTCCTACCTGCATTGGCAGAAGGTCAAGCAACTGCCCCAGTTCGCACAGGTACAGCCGGTGCCGATCGCCTTCGGGGCGGTGCTGCAGCAGCTTGGCAATCTCGGCCCGGCCGAGATCCCGGCCAAGCGGCGCTTCATCTACCGCCAGTTGCTCTGGAACGCGCAGGCGGAAGGCGTGACGCTGCGCTTCCCGCCTGCCCACCCGTTCAACCCGCTGGCCGCCCTGCGGCTGTGCCTGGCCGCAGGCGGCGGCGCGCAGGCCGTGGACGTGCTGTTCGACTGGATCTGGCGCGAGGGTAACGCTGCCGACAGCGCCGAGGCGCTGCGCGAACCCGGCGCGCGGCTGGGCATCGCGGATGTGGCGGCCGCCACGGCAACCGCAGAGGTCAAGGAGCAGCTGCGGCGCAACACCGAGGCTGCGCTCGCGGCCGGCGTGTTCGGCGTACCGACCTTGGCCATCGGCGACGAGCTGTTCTGGGGCAATGACGCGCACCCGCTGATGGCCGCTGTGCTGGCCGATCCGGACCTGCTGAAGCAGCCGGAATGGCAGCGGGTGGAGGCCCTGCCGATCGCGGTACAGCGCAGACGCTGAACAGGGCGCCTGCGCTTCCCTCGCGCGCGGGCTCCCGTTTTGAGATATTTTTCACACTTCCGAACCAACAACCGCCCTGGAGGGGGAGCCGCGGATGCGCATCGGAATCGTCGTCGACTCGGCCTGCGACCTGCCGCAGGCGTTCATTGCCGAACACAACATCGTGCTGCTCCCGATCACCGTACGGATCGGCGAAGCCGTACTCGCCGACCACCGCGACGAACAGGCCACGCTCAGCTTCCTGCACGCACACGTGGCCGAACATGGTGCCGAGGCGGAGACCATCCCCTTCAGCGTCAACCAGATCCGTGACCTGTTCCTGCAGCAGCTGGTGATCGACTACGACCACGTCTTCTGCATGACCATCACCAAGACCCGCAGCCCGATCCACGACAACGCCCTGCAGGCCAGCTTCGCCATCCTCAACGACTACAAGCCGGTGCGGCAGGCCGCGGGCTACAACTCGCCCTTCGCACTGCGCGTGCTCGACACCCAGAACCTGTTCGCCGCGCAGGCGGTGACGGCGGTGGAAGCGGTTCGCCTGCGCGACAGCAACGCCAGCGTGCAGCAGATCCGCGAGCGGCTGGAGGAACTGGCCGGCAACGTGCATGGCTACATGGTCACCCGTGACCTGTATTACATGCGGGCCCGCGCGCGGCACAAGGGCGACCGCAGTGTCGGCCTGCTCAGTGCCGCGCTGGGCAGCGCACTGGACATCAAGCCGGTACTGCACGGCTACCGCGGTGAGACCGGCCCGGTAGCCAAGATCAAGGGCTTCGACAATGCCGTGCAGAAGCTCTTCGCTGTGGTTGGCCAGCGCGTGCGCAGTGGACTGATGACACCGACAGTCTGCGTCAGCTATGGCGGTGAGCTGGAGGAGCTGCGCGCCCTGCCCGGCTATGCGCAGCTGACGGACGTCTGCGCCACCCACGGCGTCACCGTGTACGAATCGGTGATGAGCCTGACCGGCATGGTCAACGTCGGCAAGGGCGCCGTTACCGTGGGCTTTGCCGATGGACCGCATCGGTTCGAATGAGGGCGGGCGACGCCTGCATGCAGGTGTGCCGGATGTACACAAGCATTGCACCGCGTCTATGCCAGCCTTGCCGCACTTCAAGGAGATCACCATGCCTGCGCAGTACCACATCAGCCTTCCCGACCCGTCCAAGGCCCGCGGCAACGACCCCGACCTGTCCTTCCATTCGCAGGGCGCCGCCGGCTTTGCCGAAGAACTGCAGGACGCCCTGCGCAGCGGCGCGCTGTTCGAGCGCTGGAAAGCCAAGCAACCCGATCCGGATGCAGTGGAGCCGCAGTGGGGCGTGACCGACCCGGACGCCACGGTAACCGGTGAGCAGAAGGACCTGCGCATCAACCTGGTGGCCACCACCCGCATCGACAGCGATGTGTTCAAGCAGCGCCTGCGTCTGCTGGCCGGCCATCACTGGGAACTGCGCGACGTGCGTTGAGCGGCGAACGCGCTGGCGTCTGCTGGGCTTCGCCCGTCGAAGCCCTCATCGCGCGGACGTGGGGCGGGCCTGGCCGTATTCGGACCGCAGCGCATCGCCACGGATGAAGTCCGTCATCAGCTGGAAGTACCCGGCCGGCTGCCGTGTCGATACACGTTCCCCGGCCGCATCCAGCTCGAACTCGTACATGCCATGATCGGCGTCTGCATACACGGCCGTGTAGATCGGCCGTCCCTGGCCCTGCAGAACCGCAAGACGCCTGAGCGTCTCTCCCGGCGGTGCATCGCGGTCCTGCCCGCCAAAGATCCACAACTGCGGCACCTGCAGATGCGTGAGCACCGGTAAAGGGTCGTAATGGGCCGGCACCCCGTCCAGCAACCGTGGCCCCTGCTCGCGTGCAGTCACCTCCGGAGTCGACAAGAGATACCCGGTAATGTTCCCGCGTACCGCAGGGAACCAGGGCGCATGCTGGTAACGCTGCTTCACCTCCGCCAGTACATCGAATCCCTCGGTGAATCCGCTCTCGACGATGGTCGCCACCGCATCGGCGATCTGCATCGCCTGCGCAGTGGCTTCTGCGTCCTGGCCGGCCCGCTGCATGTCGAAAGCGATCGCCTCGCGGTCTTCCTCCAGCGGCGAGACCGCCAGGCCGAAGCTGATCACGATGAAATCCACAGGCTCGATGCGTGCCGCCAGCGGCGCCACCCAGCCACCCTGGCTGCCGGCCTGGTAGCCGACCCGCTGCGCACGTGCCCCCGCCAACCGGCGTGCTTCGCGCGTGGCCAGGATCAGATCATTGGCCAGGGTCAGGTAGTTCTGCGTGTACCGCCCGCCAGAGCGTCCCGTGCCCCGCTTGTCGTACGCGAACACGGCGATGCCGGCACTGGCGAACTCGCGCTGCAGCGAGTAGCGCTCCAGCGCGGAGCTGTTCTCCGCACCATGCACCAGCACCACCAGTGGAACCGGCGCATCGCCCGGAGGCAGCGTCAGCCGCCCCTGCAGCGTTGCGCCGGCACCGCTGAAACGGGTGTCGATCTGCCGCAGCGGAATGCGCTCGCCCTTCATTCCATCGACGCTGATGCCGCGCTTCCCACAGTCCGTGAGCACCATCCGGTGCCCGTCCGGCTGCCCGGTCCAGCCGCGGGTACTGGTCCAGGCATCGCCCGCGGTGCGCTGCAGTGCGCCGCTGCGACCATCTGGCGTGCGCCACCGCAGCTGATCGCCCGCACCCGGGCCGATGTCCAGCGTACTGCCATCGGCCATCCGGTAGCTCGCAGCGGCGCAAGGCGACGCCGCCGTGGCCGCGACCGCCTGCGCACTGAAGGCCATCGCGCTCCACGCGGCCAGCGACACCAGGGTTCTGTGCATGTCTGCTCCTCTCCACACTGGGGCTGACGGTGGACCGGCTCCCGCGCGATCGCCAGCGCGGTGCGACGGAGTGCCGGTACAGCCGACGAAGGCGCGTCCGCGGGCGACAGCCACCGGCGGCGCAACCGCGCTCCCTTGGCGAATGCGCGGGGGCGGGGGCTAGCGGCGGTCTGCGCTAGCCGGTGCTGCCCCCTGCATGGCCACGCGATTGCGTCCCGCGCGTTTGGCCGCATACAACGCCGCATCCGCATCGGCGAGCAGCTGTCCGGCATCGGCTGTTGCCGGCGGATGCAGGAACGCGATGCCGACGCTGATGCTGACCCGCCCTTCCGGCAACTGCAGCGCTTCCACCGCGCGTCGCAGTCGCTCGGCCAAGGCCTGTACGCCGTCCAACGGCGTGCCGGGCACGATCACCGCGAACTCCTCACCGCCGTAGCGCGCCACGCTGTCGCCCGCACGCCCGGCGCTGTGCTGCAGCAGCGCCGCCACGGCCTGCAGGCAACGGTCGCCGGCGGGATGACCATGGGCATCGTTGAACGCCTTGAAATGATCGATATCGACCAGCAGCAGCGCCAGTTCGGTGCCGCTCCGCCGCGCCCGGTTCCATTCGGCCTGCAGTTCGGCATCGAACTGGCGGCGGTTGGCTACGCCGGTCAGGCCATCCTGGCGCGCGAGCTGGTCGAGCCCGGCCTGCCGTTCCAGCAGATCGATCTGCAGAAGCGCACTGCGCAGGCTGAAGCCCAACGTGGCCAGAACGAATCCAGCCAATGCCAGGGGCCTGGCATGGTCCACCACCAGGGTGCCCACCACCAGCAACAGCAGCGGCAGGATGATCGGGCCGCCGGCCTGCACCAGCCGGGCCAGCCGCGGCTGCAGCACGAATCCGGTAGCTGGCGACCGCCGCAGTGCCAGCAGCGCGAGCAACAGGAACGGCACGTCGATCAGCAGATCGTTGTAGGCGCCGAAAGACTGTTCGGAGGTGAAGTGGTTGATGTAGTAGGCCACCAGCAGATAGGCCAGCGCGTACAGCGCCAGCGCGCGGAACACGCTGCGTCGCTCCGGGACATCACAGGACACCCAGCGCACGATGGCAAAGACAGCGATGCACAGGTTCTGGATATCGAACATGCGCTGCATGTTGGCCAGCGCCTGGTCGTCGATGCCGACATGGTCGGCAAATGACTGGGTATGCACGAAGAACAGCACGCCCAGCAGGGCCGCCATGATTCCGTCGATCACGCTGATGGCCCAGCGCTCCCGCCGCGAGCGGGCCAGGATGAACACCAGCGGCACGCCATACAGCACGTACAGCAGCAGGCTGGCGCCCGGGGTGATGTCGGGGCGGTCGGCACGGAGTGCATCGAGCATGTTGATGCCCATGCCCCCCGCCCACAGCAGCAGTGCCAGCGCGATGGCACGCCAGCCCAGCGCGGCGCGATCCGCACGCGCGCGCCACAGGCATGCGGCGGCGGCCAGCAGCGGCGCGCCGGTGAGGAACACGAACGAACCCAGGCCTGCCGGCCCCGGCAACAGGGCCACGACCAGGCCATGGCCGAACACGTACAGCAGCGCCAGCACTACCGGCATGCATCCCCCACTGCGCAAGCCTGTCTGCACGCACGATAGCGCGACAGGCCGCCATGGAGGCGTGATCCACGCCACACCTGCTTCCCCTGCCCCTGCGCCGGGCATGGCGCGGCGCTACATCGACGCAGGCGTTCCGTCGCGCCGGGGCATGCGCGGTTGCGTCCCCGGGACCGCAGCTGTCACGCGGGCTATTCAGCCGTGCAGCGCGCGGGCGTGGTGAGCGATGTGCTCGCCGATGAAGCTGGCAATGAAGTAATAGCTGTGGTCGTAGCCATCCTGCAGGCGCAGGGTCAGCGGATGGCCGACGGCGTCGCAGGCCTGCTGCAGGCGCTGCGGCTGCAGCTGGCTCTGCAGGAACTCATCGGCCCCGCCCTGGTCCACCAGCAGCGGCAAGCGTTCGCTGGCCGCAGCGATCAGTTCGCAGGCATCCCACGCGGCCCAGTCGGCGCGGTTGTCGCCCAGATAGGCCTGGAACGCCTTCTGTCCCCAGGGCACCTGGCTGGGGGCAACAATCGGCGAAAATGCCGACACGCTGCGGTAACGCCCCGGATTGCGCAGCGCGACCACCAGTGCACCGTGACCTCCCATCGAGTGACCACTGATCGCGCGTGCCCCGGTCACCGCGAAGTTCGCCTCGATCAGCGCCGGCAGTCCCTGCGCCACATAGTCATGCATGCGGTAGTGCTTGGACCACGGCTCGCGGGTGGCGTTGAGGTAGAAGCCGGCACCCTTGCCCAGATCGTAGCCCTCCGCGTCGGCGACATCGTCGCCACGCGGGCTGGTGTCGGGCGCGACCAGAATCACGCCATGTTCGGCCGCATAGCGCTGCGCGCCCGCCTTGGTGATGACGTTCTGTTCGGTGCAGGTCAGTCCGCTCAGCCAGTACAGCACCGGCAGCGCCTGCGTTTCCGCCTGCGGCGGCAGGTAAACGGCGAACTGCATGTCGCAGCCCAGCGTGGACGAGGGATGACGGTACACGTCCTGCCAACCGCCGAAGCAGGCACGATGTTCGATGCGTTCCATGGTGTCTCTCCAGAAGGGTGGCAGCCCTGACGGCCTGCCACCCGGGATGGCTCAGTAGTGCACGACCGAACGGATCGACTTGCCTTCGTGCATCAGATCGAAGGCATCGTTGATCCCGTCCAGATCCATGGTGTGGGTGACGAACGGCGCCAGTTCGATGTCGCCCTTCATCGCGTCCTCCACCATGCCCGGCAGCTGGCTGCGACCCTTGACGCCACCGAAGGCCGTGCCCATCCACTTGCGGCCGGTGACCAGCTGGAAGGGACGGGTGGAGATTTCCTGGCCGGCGCCGGCCACGCCGATCACTACGCTCTGGCCCCAGCCACGGTGCGCGCATTCCAGCGCCGCGCGCATCACGTTGACGTTGCCGATGCACTCGAAGCTGTGGTCCACGCCCCAGGTGGTCATTTCAACAATGACCTGCTGGATCGGCTTGTCGAAGTCCTTCGGATTGATGCAGTCGGTCGCACCGAACTCACGCGCCAGCTCGAACTTGGACGGATTGGTATCCACCGCGATGATGCGGCCGGCCTTGGCCTGGCGCGCGCCCTGGATCACGGCCAGGCCGATGCCGCCGAGGCCGAACACTGCCACGCTGTCGCCTTCCTGCACCTTGGCCGTGTTGTGCACCGCACCGATGCCGGTAGTGACACCGCAGCCGAGCAGGCAGACATGTTCCGGGTTCGCCTGCGGATTGATCTTCGCCAGCGAGACTTCGGCCACCACTGTGTACTCGCTGAACGTCGAGCAGCCCATGTAGTGATAGATCGGCTCGCCGTTGTAGCTGAAGCGGCTGGTGCCATCGGGCATCACGCCCTTGCCCTGGGTCGCGCGTACCGACACGCACAGGTTGGTCTTGCCACTCTTGCAGAACAGGCATTCGCCGCACTCGGCGGTGTACAGCGGAATCACGTGGTCACCCGGCTTGACGCTGGTCACGCCCTCGCCTACTTCCACCACGATGCCGGCACCTTCATGGCCCAGCACCACCGGGAACAGACCTTCCGGATCATCCCCTGACAGGGTGAACGCATCGGTGTGGCAGACGCCGGTGTGGGTGATCTTGACCAGCACTTCGCCGGCCTTCGGCGGGGCGACGTCGATCTCGACGATCTGCAGCGGCTGGCCGGGAGCAAAGGCGACGGCGGCACGGGATTTCATGGTGGGATTCTCCAAAGACAGGCAGTAACAGATGGACGACGCTATGCTGCGCCGTTGCTTATTTCAGGTATGAGCGGATCAGCCCGCTCATCTCGCGCACGCGCTCGGCGCGCTGTTCATCGGACGCTGCGGGTTGTCCGAACTCTTCGCGCAGGTGGGCTTCCATCACCTCGGACATCAGCCCGTTGACCGCCCCGCGGATGGCGGCGATCTGCTGCAGCACGGGCCCGCAGTCGGCGCCGGCTTCCAGCGCACGGTCCAGTGCATCGCACTGGCCGCGGATGCGGCGCACGCGGGCCAGGACCTTCTTCTTCTCTTCGGGAGAGTGCGGCATGGCAGGGTGACCCAGGAACTATACTGGGGGATAGTATATACAGGTGGCGGAAAGGTACATCCTGCGCCTCAGCGCAGGCGGTGCGCGGGTACGCCCTCGTGCGTCATCTTCACCGGCAGGATGCGGCCCTGCGCGTCGAAGTACAGGCGATCGATCGCGGTGACGCGGGCATTGCGGTCGGTCTGGTCGAGCGGCCGGCGGTGGTAGACGATGTACCACGTGTCATCGCCGGGCGCGTGGATCAGGGAGTGGTGCCCGGCGCTGGTCGCGATGGCCGGGTCCTGCTGCAGGACCCGGCCGATGCGTGTGAACGGCCCGGTCGGCGCGTCGGCGATCGCATAGGCCACCGAGTAGTCCGGCTCGCCCCAGCCGCCTTCGGACCACATGAAGTAGTAGCGACCGCCCCGCTTGAACATCAGCGGACCTTCCACGTACTCCGGCGCCGGCGTGATCTCCTTGAACAGCGTGCCGTCGTCCCAGGGCAGCAGGCCGCTGAAATCCGCCTTCAGGCGCACGATGTTGGCGTGCTTCCAGCCGCCATAGATCATGTACCAGGCACCATCGTCATCCTTGAACACATACTGGTCGATCGGCTGCGCGCCATTGTGGAACGCGCCCACCAGTGGCTTGCCGAGCAGATCGCGGTAAGGCCCTTCGGGCTGGTCGGCCACGGCCACGCCGATGCCACCGGTCTCGCCGTCGTTCTGGATGTCATTGGCGGAAAAGAAGAAGTAGTAGCGCCCGTCGTTGGCCACCACCGAGGGGGCCCACAACGCCTGCCTGGCCCAGGGAATGTTCTCGATGGACAGCACGCTGTCGTGCCGGCGCCAGTGCACCAGGTCGGGCGACGAAAAGGCATCGAAGGCAACCTGTTCTGCATAGGGCCGCGAGCGCGTGGGGAAGATCCAGTAGGTGCTGCCGAATACGGCCGCCTCCGGGTCCGCGTACCAGCCCGGCAGGATCGGATTGCCGGACATCACCGGTGCCTGGCTGTCACGCGCATCCGCGATGCCGACGCCAGTGGCTGCGAGCAGCACGGCCAGTGCGGCCCCCCTCCCCCATTCGCGCAGTCCCATCAGAGCCACTCCCATGCAGGTTCGATCGCTCGAGTCTAGAACGATCGCCGGCGCCTTTCCGCGACACGCTGCCTCAAACCGCGCACCCTCTTGATCGACGGGAATCATCGGCGCATGGTGCCTGGCACAACGCAGGACCCGGGCCATGATCCCCTTCATCATCAATCTGGACGTTCCGGACCTCGCGGCCGCCGAGGCGTTCTACACACGCGCCTTCGGCCTCCATGCCGGGCGCCGTCTCGGCCCGGAGGTGCTGGAACTGCTGGGCGGCCCGACCCCGCTCTATCTGCTGCAGAACGAAGCGGGCAGCGCGGCTACCGTCGACGGTGACGTGCGGGATTACGAACGTCACTGGACCCCGCTGCACATCGACTGGATCGTGGAGGACCTCGACGCCGCGCTTGCCCAGGCGTTGGCGGCAGGCGCGGCGCTCGAGCAGGCGCCACGCGAGCGTTCATGGGGGCGCATCGCAATGCTGGCGGATCCGTTCGGACACGGCTTCTGCCTGATCCAGTTCACCGGCCCCGGCTACGACGCCTTGCTGGATTGATCGGCGGAATGCACCGGGCCCGCCGCCAGCATCAGCGCACGTAGGCGAATGATTCGTCCAGCCGCTCGAATCCGATCAGCTGCTGCACCAGCGCCTGCGCCTGATCCTCATCGATCTCTCCCTGCTCGATCTCTGCGCTGCGTGCAAACAGGGCCTCCAGCGCAGTGGCCTGGTCGTCCCGCAGCCACGCGCGATGCGAGCCCAGCCAGCGCTGGAGATTGTCGGCCAGGTCACCGTGCGACAACAGCGTGTAGGGGGCCTCGTAGTCCGCCACTGCCTCCACCATCTTGCGGAACAGGAAATCCTGAAGGTTGCGGGCCAGTACGTCAGCGCGATCATCGTCGTGCCACACCAGCAGCACCGGCGGCTCGTCGCAGCCCGGCGCATTGGTCCAGAAGCAGTAGCTGTCACCGGCCCCCGTGCGGGCGAACGGCAGCAGCTGCAGATCCTCGCGCAATGGGTTGTAGTGATCCTCTGCAGTCAGCTCCTGCCAGGCCTCGAGCAGTTCGCCACGCTCAAGCGGCTCGTAATCCTGCGCATACAGCAGAATCGGCGGTACCGGTTGCAGCTCCGGAAGGCACACCTGCGCCCATTGCGGATGGGTCGCCCCCCAGCTCAGCCGGTCTTCTGCATCGAGCCGGTGGTAGAGAGCAGGAAAGGTCTGGCCGGTGGCCAGTTCGATCTCGGCAAGCGTATGCATGAACGTCCCTGTGATTGGATCGGCGCGCACTTTACCTCGACAGGCAGCGTCCGCGCAGGCATGGATCTATTCGCGCAGCATGTCCACGAATGCGCGCAAGGCCGACGCCATCTGCCGTTGCCTGGGGTAATACAGCACGAAGCCGGGAAACGGTTCGCTCCAGTCCTGCAGTACCGCCACCATCCGCCCGGCCTCGATGTGCGGGCGCGCGGCATCCTCGAGAACATAGGCCAGGCCGAAGCCATCCAGCACCGCGCGCATGATGGTGGTCTGCTCGCTCAGCGTCAGTCGCCCACGCACGTCGATTTCCAGCGACTGCCCATCGCGGTCGAACTGCCACTTGTACAGGTGACCGCTGGCGAAGCGGAAGCGGATGCATTCGTGCTGCAGCAGGTCGCGGGGATGCTGCGGCGCCGGGTGCTGGCGCAGATACTCGGGCGAGGCCACGATCATGCCGTGCAGGGCCGGGCCCAGCGGCACGGCCACCATGTCCTCGGGCACGAACTCATGCAGGCGCACGCCGGCATCGAAGCCTTCGGCGACGATGTCCACCAGCCCATCGTTCTCGGTCAGCTCCAGGCGCACATCGGGGTGCGCGCGCAGGAAGCGGGTCAGGCGTGGGCCGAGCTGGGTCGGCACTGCGGCGCGGGCCGCGTTGATGCGCAGCAGGCCCGTCGGGCTGTCCCTGAACTGGTTCATCTCCTCCAGCGCCTCGTGCACCTGGCCCAGCGCCGGCTGCAACCGGTCCAGCAGGCGCTGCCCGGCCTCGGTCAGGGCCACGCTGCGGGTAGTTCGATGGAACAGGCCCACCCCCAACCGCTCTTCCAGTGCCCGGATCGCATAGCTCACCGCCGAGGTCGACAGGGCCAGCTCGGCGCCGGCCCGGCGGAAGCTGCGGTGGCGGGCCACCGCCGCGAAGGCGGCCAGGTGGGTGAGATTGTCAGTGGCCATGATTGTGCAGTCTGCCTTGATGAATCATGCCGATATCCACGCTTTGTGGGCGGGTATGAGGGGCGTATTGTAAAACGCCTTTCCACAAACCCCGCCAAGGATTCCCCATGTCCCTCGCCCATGGTTATGCGGTGCGTACCAATACCGCTCCGCTCGAGCCCTTCACCTTCGAACGCCGCGCCGTCGGCGCCAACGATGTCCGCATCGAAGTGCTGTACAGCGGCATCTGCCACTCCGACCTGCACCAGGCCCGCGACGACTGGGGCGGCGCGGAGTACCCGATGGTTCCCGGCCACGAAATCATCGGCCGCGTGGTCGAAGTCGGTCCGGCCGTCACCCGCCTCAGCGTCGGCGATATCGCCGGCGTCGGCTGCATGGTGGATTCCTGTCGCCATTGCGATGCCTGCGACCACGACCTTGAGCAGTACTGCGAAAAGGGCCCGACCTATACCTACAACAGCCGCGACCGCAATACCGGTGAGCTGACGATGGGCGGCTACTCCGACCACATCGTGGTCGAGCAGCGCTTCGTGGTGAAGGTCTCCGAGACGCTGGACCTGAAGGCCGCCGCGCCGCTGCTGTGCGCCGGCATCACCACCTACTCGCCGCTGCGCCACTGGAAGGTCGGCCCCGGCCAGAAGGTGGGTGTGATCGGCCTGGGCGGTCTGGGCCACATGGGCGTGAAGTTTGCCAAGGCGATGGGCGCCACCGTAGTGATGATCACCACCACCCCGGAAAAGGGCGCCGACGCCAAGCGCCTGGGCGCGGACGAGGTGCTGGTCTCGCGCGATCCGGCGCAGATGAAGGCGCACGCCAACAGCTTCGACTTCCTGCTCAACACCGTGCCGGTCAGCCATGACACCAACCCGTACATGAGCCTGCTCAAGCGCGATGCCACCATGTGCCTGGTCGGCGTCATCACCGAGCTGGACCCGCCCCTGATGGGTGCCAGCGTGATCTTCGGCCGCAAGCACGTCACCGGCTCGGCCATCGGCGGCATGGCCGAGACCCAGGAAATGATGGATTTCTGCGCCGAGCACAACATCGTCAGCGATGTTGAGGTGATCGACATCAAGGATGTCAACCACGCGTGGGAGCGCATGGCGAAGAACGATGTGCGCTATCGCTTCGTGATCGACATGGCCAGCCTCAAGGCCTGACGGCCCGGCTGATGGAATGAAAAACCCCGGCGTGGAGGCCGGGGTTTTTTCTGCGCGCAACACCCGCCGGGGGGGGGGGGGGGCGGGGGGGGGCCGGGGGGCGGGGGGGGGGGGGGGGCGGGGCGGCGCGGCGGCGCGGGAGCG